>NZ_JBIUAT010000021.1:0-51678 GCF_044547685.1 Acinetobacter sp. NPDC052428 | reverse complement strand
ATCTATCTCGTCGGTATGGGTGCATTCTAGAGGATTTCAGAATCATTGCAACCCCCAATTCACTATATTTTTCACGTATGTCTTTTTTTTCTACAAAAATTACTAAAAAATCGCTTTTTTATCTAATTTTTAAGCATTTTTATGCAATAAACCCACTAAACACTTCATTTTATTTTTATAACGGAAAATTCATTTAGACCTAAAAACTATCACAATAATATTTAAAACAGTATTTTTAGCCTTTTGATATTGAAATCTTGTCTTTTATTTAAATTAGCTCGTCAAAAGAAAACCAAAATTCCCCTACCTTGCCCAACAAACCGATCTAAATCCTAGACTCCTCAATTGATGAGTTATTTTTGACGTAAAAAGCTTTTATAAAAGCCTATTCTTAGGCTGCTATATAGAAGAGGTATTCATTTTTAGTTTTCGAATCCCAAAACCATGCTTAGATCACTTATATATAGAAGATAAAGTCTGTTATTTTGCATTAAGCGACTTTTTCCTGTTGTTGCTGTCTAAGCCAGTGCTGCATAACTTCTACAATCATGTCTTTCTTGCCCTGATAATCCTCGGCAATAAAGAATAATTTCGCGCGTCGCGGTAACTGCTCTTCAATCAGGGAAAATAAAAAGTAATGCGCGGCCAGATCAAGCTGCATAAATAAAGTATAGACAGATCCATAGAGTTGCTGTTTTTGTTCGACCGGCTGGTATTCAAATAAGAACCGTAATATGCAATCGATTTGTTCATCAAAAATATCTTCTGTTGGAAAGCGATACATTCAATCACCTCTGCTTTAATTTTTTATGTTTTGCACTTTTCTTTTGGAGTCAATTGAAATGAACTCACCCTTAGAGGTCATTCACCTAAGTTCGATTTGCTGATTAATTTTAAGTTTAGTTGTTCAACAAGAAGAGTAGGCATGCAGATTTATATTTTGATTACGCAATCAGAATAAATAAAAAAGGAAGAGATCTCTCCCAAAATCTCCTCCTTAGAATTGAATCTTTACCCGATCCATTATGTCATTATTATAGTTATTCGCTTTAAAGCTTTTAAAAAGAGCCTCTTGGAAAAGAGACTTCTCAGTTGTGGAGTACTATTATTTTTACTACCCTCTAGATGCTCTAAACGAATTCTCTAGATGAATAAATCCTATACATAATAAAGATGAAAAGCAAGTGATTTGGGAAAAATTAACTCTTGTTTTCATAGGGTTTTTTTTGACTTTACTTATTTGATTTTTAAATATAGAACATCAACAAAACAAGCAGACCGAAGCCTGCTTTTATTTCAATAACTTATCCGTTTTTTAGTCAACAAAAGTGACTTTAGCGATTGCTTTTTTACTGGCCTGAACAATCAAAGTTACGTTCTCTTTCACAGAATAAGTCGTATCTACAGTCTGCCAATCCACTTTCACTGCACCACGGCCTAATGCATCCTTAGCCTGGGCTGCATTTTTGGTTAAGCCGGCTTCACGTAAAATCGAGGTAATAAAGATTTCCCCACCAAACTCGCCACGTGAAATAGTTACTTCTGGCGTACCTTCGGGTAATTCACCTTCAGTAATGATATTGCCCGCGCCTTTATGCGCATTGGCAGCCGCCTCTGCACCATGGAAACGCTCAACCAGCTCCAGTGCAAGAATCTTTTTGACTTCTTGCGGGTTACGGCCTTCTGCCACTTCTTTTAATAGTTGCTGAATTTCTTCAATGGTTTTGAAGCTCAGCAGATCAAAATAACGCTCAATCAATGCATCCGGCATTGAGAGCACTTTCTGGTACATCGCGCCCGGTGCATCAAATACACCAATATAGTTACCTAAAGATTTAGACATCTTGTTGACGCCATCTAAACCTTCAAGAATTGGCACTGTGATACAGACTTGTGCTTCTTGATTATAACGACCTTGTAAGGTACGCCCCATCAACAGGTTAAAGGTTTGGTCTGTACCACCCAATTCAACATCTGCTTCCAGCGCAACAGAGTCATAGCCTTGTACCAATGGGTACAAAAATTCATGAATCGCAATTGGCTGCTGGTTGTTATAACGCTTGGTGAAGTCATCACGTTCAAGCATACGCGCAACCGTTTGCTGTGATGCCAGTTGAATCAAATCAGCCGCAGTTTTTTGTGCAAACCATTCCGAGTTAAACACCACTTTGGTTTTGTTTGGATCAAGAATTTTAAATACTTGTTCTTGATATGTTTTAGCATTCTCTAAAACCTGTTCACGTGACAATGGTGGACGTGTTGCGCTCTTGCCGGTCGGGTCACCGATCATCGCAGTATAGTCACCGATCAGAAACAATACTTCATGACCCAAATCCTGGAATACTTTTAACTTATTAATGAGAACCGTGTGGCCCAAGTGCAAATCAGGTGCAGTCGGGTCAAAACCCGCTTTAATTTTTAATGGACGATTCAATTTTAATTTCTTGAGAAGGTCTTCTTCAGAAATAATTTCGTGGGTGCCTCGTTGAATGAGGGCAAGTTGTTCTTCAGCCGGCAGGAAATTTGACATCACAAAATCCAATACATCAGTTACTCAATTTGTGCGATATACTAACACTTTTTCAGCATATTGCAGGCTTAAGAATAACCATGACAGCGATCTATATTGGGGTAATGACCGGCACAAGCATGGATGGTGTCGATATTGTTGCTGCTTCTTTTGATCCACTCCAGCTTCATGCCACACTCACTTTGGCATTTGATCCAGACCTTCGGGACGAGCTGATGGCACTAACCTTGCCAGATGACAATGAAATTGACCGCATGGGCAAGGCTGATGTTGCACTGGCACAAATGATTGGTCATGGCATTAATGCGCTGATTGAAAAAAATAACCTGGATAAATCCAGAATCAAGGCGATTGGCTCGCATGGCCAGACCATCCGGCATCGTCCTGAACATGGCTTCACGCTGCAAATTGGTGACCCGAATATCATTACTGAAATTACCCAGATTCCGGTGATTTCAGATTTCCGTCGTCGTGATCTGGCGGCAGGTGGTCAGGGAGCACCTTTAGTTCCGGCATTTCATCAGGATATTTTCCAGCATGACAGCATTCACCGTGTCATTTTAAATCTGGGCGGTATTGCGAATGTCAGCCTGCTGCCTGCCGGGAAGCCTGAAGAGGTGTATGGTTTTGATACTGGACCGGCCAATATCCTGATGGATGCCTGGTGTGCCCGTTATACTGGTCAGCCTTTTGATGAAAATGGCAACTGGGCAGCCTATGGCACCCCGATTCGCAGTTTACTTGATCGCTTGCAGTCACACGAATTCTTCTCCAAAGAGCCTCCGAAAAGTACTGGTCGTGAAGATTTCAACCTGGAATGGCTGGATGAACAGATTGCTGACTGGCGCAATGACCTGCAATACGATGAACTGGAAGATACTCCGGAAAATGTACAGGCGACTTTATTAAAGCTCACCACCCGTGCCATTAAAAAAGCCATTTACCGCTCCGGCATGGATACCGGACAAGTTTTTGTTTGTGGTGGTGGTGCCTATAACTCACATTTACTCGAGCAACTGCGCTGGCGCCTACGCAAGCATGAATGGAGCGTACAAACTACCGCCGATCTTGGTTTAAGCCCGACTTGGGTTGAAGCCACGGCCTTTGCCTGGCTGGCCATGCGTTTTATGAATCAGCTGAATGGTAACCTGCCAGCAGTCACTGGTGCTGCTGGATATCGCGTCCTCGGTACCATTACTGCAGTCTAAGCCATCCTAAACAATATTATTTCCATGACTATATAGTTATTGGAAAGATAGTCATTAAAAAAGGTCTGCAAAAATGCAGACCTTTTTTCGTTTTCAATATTTTTATTGCATCATGCGTTTGGCATTTTCATTTCTAAAAGCACGCAGAATCTGCTGACCGGCACGACCTGTAGGACTTAAGCCCAAACGCTGCTGTTCCTGACGAATCGCCTGACGGGTTTTATCTCCAATTAGACCATCCACTGCACCAATATCATAGCCACGGTTTAACAGAAATTGCTGGATCTCACGACGTTCTGCACGCGAAGTTCCCGGATCATCAGTAGGCCATGTGGCCGCAAAGCTACCTTTACCCTGCAAACGGTCTGATAAATGGGCAATGGCCAAGGCATAACTTTCTGCCGCGTTATAGCTATAAATGGCATCGAAGTTTTTAAATACTAAAAATACTGGGCCATTCGATCCTGCAGGTGCAAGCAATCCGGCTTGAGAGGATTGCGATAAATTTCCTTGAATCAATGCCGAACCATCGGCACGAACTACACCTTGATTAATCCAACTACTTAGCGATTTTTTATTGCGACGGCCTTCACCGGAAATCGACATGCCTTGCGGGATCTTGACTTCAAAGCCCCAAGGTTGTCCGCTCTGCCAGCCACGCTTACTTAAAAAGTTGGCGGTCGATGCCAGTGCATCCGGAATGCTTGAAACCAGATCACGTCGTCCATCACCATCAAAATCAACTGCAAGCTCATCATAAGTCGATGGCATAAACTGGGTATGACCAAACGCGCCTGCCCAGGAACCCTTTAATTGTTCTTCGCGCACATCACCACGCTGTAACAGTTTCATGGTGGTAAAAAACTCACCGCGGAAATAACTCTGGCGACGACCTTCACAGCTCAAAGTCCCCAAAGCCTGTAATAAAGGATATTTCCCGGAAATATCGCCAAAATTACTCTCGACGCCCCAGACCGCAACCACCGTTTCTGCAGGTACACCATAGGTGGCAGCAACACGATTGAGCACCTCACGATGTTGCTGTAATTTTTGCCGGCCGAGCTGAACCCGCTCTTCATCCACCAAACCAGACAAATAATCCCAAATTGGGGTAGAAAATTCAGGCTGGTAATTCAGGCGTTCAATCACTGAATAATCCGGGTTTAAGTTCTGGGTATAACGATCATAGGTACTGCCGCTTACACCTCTAGCAACAGCTTGACTGCGCAAATTAGCGAGACAGTTTTGAAAATTATTTTGGGAGGCATAATTCGGGATATTTGAACTAGAGGTCAAATCAGTCGGCGTGACACGTTGACCATTAATAATAAGTTCAGCCTGTGCCTGTGAAGCAGCCAAGACCACAGAACCAATAAAAAGTGCAAGCCGTTGCATAAGACCCTTGAATATTTAGATTTTGAATTATGCTTCTACCTTAGCAGCTCATGATGAAAATTAAAGCGCCAATGCGTAAATTTAAATTCATAATTCCTACACTTTTAAATTCATTTTGTAATCTTTAAATTTAAACACGAGTTATCCACAAGCTTGTTTTAAATTCAAATCAGCAGGATTTTTAAATTTAAATTCAAAACATTTGGAATTATTTTTGAATTTAAAAAATTACTGGGGATAACTTGTTTCAGGAAAAGCGAGTCACGATCATCAACATGCTCTAATTACACTCGTTTTTGTTTTAAATTCATTTGAATAATGAGCTAATATTTTTAAATTCAAAAACTTTGAATTCATTTATCCAGTTTTAAATTTGAATTCATATTTTTTGAATTTAAAAGCGCAAGTTTAAATTCAAAGTGCGATTTAAATTTGAATTTATTTTTATGAATTTAAATTCAAAACTGCTTTCCAGTTTTAAATTCAAACTTTGATTTCAAGCTTATCTACAAGTGAATATGGCAAAATTCAGCTGTAAAAAAGGTTTTATTGGATTGTTATATTTATACTCAATTGATCAGTTTATAAGCAATTGATTTAAAAACTGATCCGACCAATGGCAGGTATTTTTGAAGAGGCGCAATCATGCCTGAAAGCAGACAAATAAAAAAGCGATCACCAAAGTGATCGCTTTTTTTATCAGCAAGTTAAAGCCTAGATGGTCATATCTTCGCTCAATGCCAATGGATTCGGTAAAATTTTCGCCAGTTGGCGGCAAAGTACAGACAATTGCGCGCTGTCATTTGGCATCAGGGTAATGTGACCAATCTTGCGGCCTTCGCGCTCTGACTTATTGTAAAGATGCAAATGTGCACCTTCCAGAGCAAGTACATCTGCAGATTTCGGATGCTGACCAATGATGTTCACCAAGACAGTTGGGCGGATCACTTCAGTTGAACCTAAAGGTAAACCTGCCACGGCACGCACATGGTTTTCAAACTGCGAACATACTGCACCTTCAATCGACCAGTGACCCGAGTTATGCACACGTGGTGCCATCTCGTTGGCATATAGGCCATTGTCTGTCACAAACAGCTCAAGGGTCAGCACACCGACATAGTTCAAGTGATTCAGCAGACGAGTGATGTAATCTTGCGCCACCGGCTGCAAATCTGCACTGTTCGGTGCCGGCACAATCGAGTGCGACAGAATGCCGTTATGATGATGATTTTCCGCCAATGGCCAGGTTTTAACATCACCATCTTGGCCGCGTACTGCAATGATTGAAACTTCACGCGAGAAAGTCACGAAACTTTCAGCAATCAGTTCACCCGCAGGGCCCAATTCTGCCCAGGCCTGATCCATCTGATCGGCCGAACGTAAAACAAATTGACCTTTGCCATCATAACCGCCACGCGAAGTTTTCAGTACGATCGGCAAGCCCAGTTCAGCTACAGCAGCCTGTAAGCTTTCCAGTGAAGTGACCGCTTTGTACGGTGCAACCGGAATAGCCAGTTCATCAAACAAGGCTTTTTCAGACAGACGATGCTGGGCAATCGCCAAAGCCTGACGCGGCGGATGCAGTTGCTTGCTTTGCGTCAGTACATCAACATCTGCAAGTGGCGTATTTTCAAACTCAAGGCTAAATACATCTGCACTGTTAATAAAGTCTTGCAGACCATTTTCAGCTTGGCTCGAAATCACCGGACCCAAAGCAGCAGAAGGACAGTCTGTGCTGGCTTCAAAAAATGTACATTGAATATTTAATGGAAGTGCCGCTTGCGCCATCATACGACCCAGCTGACCGCCACCAAAAATACCGATGGTTTTATCCATAATCTGTATCTCGACTTAAGCCTGGCCTGGAATATTGTTACTTGCGACTTTATCTGTTTGCGCTGCACGGAAATCTGCAACATTTTTTGCGATCTCTGGACGCGTCAAACCCAGAATTTGCGCCGCCATAATGGCAGCATTGGTTGCACCGGCAGGACCGATGGCCAAGGTACCGACTGCAATACCGGCTGGCATTTGCACAATAGACAGCAATGAATCAACACCGTTTAAAATCGAAGATTTCACAGGTACACCCAAAACTGGCAGATCAGTTTTCGCCGCACACATCCCCGGTAAATGCGCTGCGCCACCTGCACCAGCAATAATTACCTGAATACCACGATCACGCGCTTGTTCAGCATATTCAAACAGGCGGTCTGGAGTACGATGTGCAGAAACAACTTCGGCTTCAAATGGGACACCAAGCTGCTTGAGCATATTGGCAGTGTGTTCGAGAGTTGCCCAATCTGATTGAGAACCCATGATAATACCTACGAGAGGAGTATCTTGTGCAGCAGCCGCATTCATTGCAAATTTTCCAGAGATTAAAGTGAGAAAAGATAAATCTCGACGAGAGAGCCAAGCTTGAATAGGAGTACTCATTATAGACTGAAATTGATTTGGTCTAAAGTTCAGCTCAACAATTAAGAATTAAAATTATCTGTTTGGAAAATAGTCGAAAATAAAAAGATAATTTTGCGGCTAAAAATACAAAAATAGGACATACATCACATTAAAAAAAGTATAACTATCAAGATAAAACTTTTTTGCAATGAATAACTTAATACTAAAACCTATACATTGGCAGGGCATTTTTATGTGGTACAAACTAAAAATCTGGCTACAGAACCCCTCAGAAAACTTATGGCTGATGCCGGCCCTTGGCGCCCTCTTTGCGACCTTTTTCTCGCTGTTTGCAATCGCCAGTCGCTATTTCATCCCGACCAGCACTGTTCCCAATATCAGTATTGAAACCCTGAGCAGCCTGCTAGATATTATTGCTTCCAGCATGCTGGCAGTCACCACTTTTTCCCTGTCGATTATGGTCGCAGCCTTTGCGTCTGCCTCATCCAGCGGGACACCACGTGCCTATCAGCTGATGATGAGTGATGACAATACCCGCCTTGCTATCAGCAGTTTTATCTCGGCTTTTATTTATGCTGTAATTGCCAAGATTGCGCTCGGGCTTGGCTATTATGGTCCTGCAGGTAGATTTGTACTGTTTATCAGTACCATTTTGGTATTGATGTACCTGATTTATATCCTGATTCGCTGGGTACACACCCTGTCGCAACTGGGCAACCTCACCACCACCATTCACAAAATTGAAGTCGCTGCTTCTACGGCCTTGGCGGAGTTTCGACATCAGCCGAATTTTGGTGCCACCGGACAACGTCCAGAGCAAGCAGCTGCCTTTCATGTTTTTAGTACCCAGACCGGCTATTTCACCAATTTTAATAGTGAAGGACTGGAGCAACTGGCCGTCAGCCAACAGCTGCATATCCATCTTCCCCAGCTACCCGGAAAATTTCTGGATCCGATGACGGCACTGGCAGAGGTATATAGCGACCGCGCTTTCAGCCCGGAACAGCAGTAGGAGATCCGAAACTCCATTTTGAATCATGTAATCATTGAAACCAATCGCAGCTTTTTACAGGACCCGCGTTTTGGTGTGGTGGTGATGAGCGAAGTGGGGCAGAAAGCGATGTCTCCCGCAGTGAACGATGTTGGATCAGCGATTAATGCCGTTGATGCCTTAACCCGAATCCTGATTGACAGCAAGGCCGCTGAAGATTTACCGGAGCGGGATTGTCCGCATATCAGTGTGGATATCTTTGATCTCGGGGATTTGATTTACAGTAGTTTTGCACCAATGGCCCGAGATTGTGTGGGTTGTATTGAACTCAATCAGAGAATATTGAAATGTTTAGCGATGATTCAACATAATGTACCCGAACCTGAACTAAAACAGGCTGCAGAAATAATGGCGATTGAATTAATCCAACGCTGCCTGAATAAACTGGAATTTGAACCGGATCGGCAGAAATTACTTTCTGAATTTAGAAGCCATTTCCCCCTGATTCAGCTGAGCCATTAGATCAAGTTAAGGGGTACGGAAGACAAAATAGACACATCCACACAGACATAAAGCGGCCCAGAGATAATCCAGTTTAAAGGGCTGTTTAAACATAAAAATCATAAAAGGAACAAAGACTAGTAAGGTCACGACTTCCTGGGTGATTTTCATTTGACCGACTGCCAGGCCTTGCTGCGCCAGTAATTTGGTCGCTGGAATCATCAGGCTATATTCAAACAGGGCAATGGCCCAGCTGAACAAAATCGCTTGCCAGAGCGGTGCATCATGCGGCAAAAATTTTAAATGCCCATACCAGGCCAGGGTCATAAAACAGTTGGCAATTACCAGAAGAAATAAAGCCGGCAGCATTTGCATGCACTCTGCAAAAAAGTCGAACTTATTTTACGGTTTATTTGGCGAAAAGATATTGCATCGCTTTGAAATTTTCTTTGAATTTATCCGTGAAACAGGATTTAAAAAATCCCACAACAAGGCCAGAATTTTCACTATCTTTTCAGCTAAAGCCTTGCTATCGTTGCTTGCAAATTGAATAAATCATGACAACAGCACCAATATAAAGTGATGGGTCAGACAGGAACGGAGTAAAGTAGATGCATCTGCATATTTTGGGTATTTGTGGCACCTTTATGGGCTCGTTAGCGCTACTTGCACGCGATCTGGGCCACCAGGTAACAGGTTCAGACCTGAATGTGTATCCACCCATGTCGACCCAACTTGAAAATGCGGGCATCACTTTAATACAGGGTTATGACCGCAGTCATTTACAGCCTCATCCGGATCTGGTAATCGTCGGCAATGCCATGAAGCGTGGTATTGATGCAGTCGAATATATGCTGAATGCAGGTCTGCCTTATATTTCAGGTCCGCAGTTCCTGGCTGATCATGTTCTGCAAGGTAAACACGTGCTGGGTGTCGCCGGAACACATGGTAAAACCACGACCACCACGATGCTGGCTTGGGTACTGGATCAAGCCGGTCTGGAGCCAGGTTTTCTGATTGGCGGTGTGCCATTGGGCTTTTCGGAAAGTGCGCGTCTCGGTGGTGGGAAATATTTCTGTGTCGAAGCCGATGAATACGATTCTGCTTTCTTCGACAAGCGTTCCAAGTTCGTGCATTACCATCCAAAAACCGCAATTTTAAATAACCTGGAATTTGACCATGCCGATATCTTTGATGATCTGGCCGCAATTCAAAAACAGTTTCATCATTTAGTTCGTACTATTCCAAGTGAAGGCCGGATTATCGCGCCGATTACTGAAAGCAATATTGATGAAGTGCTGGAGCAGGGCTGCTGGACGCCTGTAGTGCGCACCAGTCTAGATGCCAACGAAAAATCTGAACTTTATGCAGAACAATTGTCAGCAGATGGTTCACATTTCAAAGTCCTGCAACAGGGCGTTGTCAAAGGCGAAGTACAGTGGAATATGACCGGGCAGCATTCGGTGGCCAATGCCTTGGCCACCATTGCCGCTGCTGAACATGTTGGCGTATCAATTGAAACCGCCTGTGAAGCGCTGTCGAATTTTGGTGGGGTGAAACGCCGTATGGAACTGTTAGGCACTGTTCGTGGTATCGAGGTTTATGATGACTTCGCCCATCATCCGACGGCGATTGATACGACCTTAGAAGGCGCGCGCAAACGTCTGGGTGAACGCAAACTCTGGGCAATTATTGAACCACGTTCCAATACCATGCGCATGGGCAGTCATAAAGATGGCTTGGCTCATTCAGCACGTCTGGCCGATGAAGTGATCTGGTATCAACCAGAAGGACTGGACTGGGATCTGCAACCGGTCATTGAGGCTGCGCCAAACAAGGCCAAAGTTGCACGCACACTGGATGACATCATTCAGACCGTGGTAGCAGAGGCAGGCGAGGGCGATGCCGTAGTAATTATGTCGAATGGTGGTTTTGGTGGTTTGCATCAGAAGCTGATTACTGTTTTACAAGCATAAAACAGATTTAAGTGAAGTGAAGAAGCCCGCCTAGCGGGCTTTTTTTAGCATATTAAAACGTTGATTGAGAAAAAGTGAACCGTTGTTCTGATCCTGCAATCCTATGATTTAAATATTGACCCAAATAGCAGATTTATCTCTGAACCCTCCCTGATGATCTTTTGTTGCAATCTGTACACAAGACTCATTGCAGCGCCATATCACTCAAGGCACAATCGAGAAGAACACAGGTATCTATAGGCCTGAAAGCCAGATCATAAATCAGCCCATCGCTGTCACTATATAAAAGCAATCGAGGCGTTCATTATTCTCGCTGAGTCAGGTCATTCTCATTCCTCATTCCATTAGGAGATGTGTCATGACAACGATGAAAGCGATGGTCTATTACGGCGCAAATGATATCCGCTTTGAAGACCGCCCAGTTCCCACCATTTTGCATCCCAGCGATGCCATCATTAAACTGGAAAAAGTTACCATCTGCGGTACCGACTTGGGTATCTGGAAAGGTAAAAACCCGGAAATTGAGCAGGAGGCTACGCGTAAAGAGGGCAGCTTTAAGGGACGTATTTTAGGTCACGAAGGTATTGGCATTGTGGAAGAAGTTGGTTCCGCCGTGCAAAACTTTAAAAAGGGCGACCGGGTGATTATTTCCTGTGTCAGCCGCTGCGGAACCTGTGAAAACTGCCAGAAACAGCTCTATGCCCATTGTCGCAATGAAGGCGGCTGGATCATGGGTTATATGATTGATGGCACCCATGCCGAATATGTACGCACGCCCTTTGCCGATACCTCACTCTATCATTTACCCGATGGCCTGAATCAAGATGTGGCCGTATTCCTCTCAGATATCCTGCCAACTTCACATGAAATTGGGGTGCAATATGGCGATGTCAAACCAGGCGACAATGTCGCGATTGTCGGGGCAGGGCCAATCGGCATGAGTTGTCTGCTCACCGCACAGTTTTATTCACCCGCCAATATTATTATGGTGGATATGGATGATAATCGGCTGGAATTTGCCAAGACTGTCGGCGCGACGCATATCATCAACTCTGCCAAAGAAGATGCCATTCAAAAGATTCTAGAGATTACCGATGGACGCGGGGTCGACTGTGCCATTGAAGCAGTGGGGGTGGAGCCTACCTGGAATATTTGCCAGCATGTCGTGAAGGAGGGCGGGCATATTGCCAACGTCGGCGTACATGGTAAACCGGTGAGTTTTGAACTGAACAAACTCTGGATTAAAAACCTGACCATCACCACCGGCCTGGTGAATGCCAATACCACAGGGATGTTGCTGAAAACCTGCTGTTCCGGCAAATTGCCCCTAGAAAAACTGGCGACCCATCATTTTAAATTTTCCGATTTTGAAAAAGCCTATGATGTCTTTAAACATGCCTCTGATGAAAAGGCCTTAAAAGTCATGATTGACATGACCTAATCCACATCAGACAAAAAAGTCCGCCATGCGGACTTTTTTATTTTCAGCTTTGATCCATCAGATCAAAAATAGGGGACATAACCACGCTGCTTATAACCTTTTGGCGATGCCAGACTGGCCTGATTTTCTTCCAGGCGATACAGTACTTTGAGGAATTCGGCAATTCCTGACTGCTGCAAGGCATGGGGATCAAATTGCTTCAAACCTAAACGTGAAAATAAAGAAGAAATTTCACTGTGTTTATGCACATATTTCATTGACCATTCCGAGAAATGGGACTGCTCTACCATTGCATCTGCAAAACGCAAGATATTGTGATGACGGGGATCCTGACAAATGCTCTGAAATAAGCTTTCTACTACTTCAGCCTGACCTTCAAGGCACTGGAAAAATTTACCATGGGAATAATACAACACCCCATGAATCTGATGCTGAAGATTGAACTTCCGGGCAGTGGCCAAAATATCGCTTAAATCTTGTAACAACTCTTGTTCAGATTCTATGCGTTCACTGGCATAGCAAAGCTGTAGCATCATGCCATCTCACTAGAGGGAAGAATTAAAAACACAATTTAATCAATAATTTTAAATTAAGTCGACTATTTTTTAAGCAAATATCCGTTTTTGCTTACATGGTTTTCAGTTTGCATTTCTGGATTAAACTTTTAACAATAGTGCCTAAATTATTAAACGAATATTTTCATACACCTACCGTAAGCATGAGGATTACCTGATGTTAAAAGATCTGATTTTAACCCTCGCCTTGTTATGTGTGTGTTTTGTCTTGATGATCACTTTAAATAATTGGCAATTTAGCGCTCAAACCAATCTGCTGATCAGTTCAATTTTTATTAGCTGGGCGATTTTGAAATTTGTTGGACATCGTATTTATTTTCATGCCAGTTACCTGCTGATCATGGCAATTTTAGTGATGCTGCAACAGTTTGAAGAAATTTTCTGGGCCATGACCGGCGTGATGGCAGGTTTCGGTTTATATACCCTGTTACAGGTTATATTGATTCCTGCCTTGAAAGAAAAACTGCATTTATCTTTCGGGAAATCCCCTTGGATGGTTAAATAGCCGTTGCTGCGACATCGGCCAGACTACGGTCACGTTTAAACATGACATCCACATAGGAACATTGCGGAATAATGGTTAAACTTTTTTCACGAGCAAAATCGACCAGTGCATCCAGCATTTTTCGGGCAATACCGTGACCACGCAGGGAATCATCGACCCAGGTATGATCAGCAATGATGACGGCATCGCCCCGCCATTGATAAGTGATCTCCGCCAGGCGGCGTCCTTGAGCTTCCATAAAAAATACACCACCACGTTTTGAATCTTGATATTTAATTTCCATACGAATCTAAACCTTTGTTGTCATTTTAAAATTATAAAACATCATTAAAGCGAGGCTCTCGCTCGAACACGGATTTGGCAAAAGGGCATTTTGGAATAATCCTGATGCCGTGTTCACGGGCAAAATTCACAGCGGCCTCGACCAGATAATACCCGACGTGCTGTCCGCGTAGGCTGTCATCGACCCAGGTGTGTTCAATCACTAATTGATCTTCATTTACTCTTGAATAACTCATTTCTGCCAGACGTTTTTCATTTGGCTCTACAAACCATAAACCTCCAGTGTCCTGTTGCTGATGCTCGATCAACATGCCGATCCTCTCCTTGTTTTTAAGCCAGACTGACATATTTTTCCCTGCTCTATTGTTAGATTTCTTTTAAAGGATTGTGAATCTGTTTTCCTGACCAATACCGCATTCTGCTCAACAGGTTTAAACTGCCGGCCGATTCTTTTTATCAGATATGTATGTCCAGCTCTTCTTCCACCTCCTCGGTGACGCGTCAATGGGTCTGTGTGATTGCTTTAGCCTCTGCTGCCTTTATTTTCAATACCACCGAATTTATCCCGGTAGCACTATTAAGTGATATTGGTACCAGTTTTGCCATGTCACCGACCCAGGTCGGGTGGATGCTGACAATTTATGCCTGGGTCGTGGCGCTGCTTTCTTTGCCAATGATGTTACTGACCAAAAATATTGAACGGCGCTTTCTGCTGATGGTTTTATTTGCGGTGTTTATTTTCAGTCATGTGCTGTCCTATTTTGCCTGGAGCTTTAGCATTCTGGTGCTGAGCCGGATTGGTATTGCCGTGGCGCATGCGCTGTTCTGGTCAATTACGGCGTCGCTTGCCGTGCGGGTTGCGCCAAAGGGCAAAGAGTTTCAGGCACTGGGCTTATTGGCTACCGGTACCGCCATGGCGATGGTTCTGGGAATTCCCTTTGGCCGGATGGTCGGGGAGGCCTATGGCTGGCGCAATAGTTTTGCTTTGATCGCAGTTGTGGCGAGCGTGGTGTGCGTATTGCTGGCCAAAACCTTGCCTTTATTGCCAAGTGTCAATTCAGGTTCACTCAGCAGTTTAAAGAGCTTGCTGAAACGTCCCAGCCTGATGCTGGTCTTTGCGCTTACCGTGCTTGTGATTAGTGCGCAATTTACCGCCTATAGTTATATTGAACCCTTTGCGCTGAATATTGCGCAATTCAGCTCTGCGCAAACCACCAGCTTATTGCTAATTTATGGCGCTGCGGGTCTGATCGGCTCTTACGTATTTGGCCGCTTTTCACCGCATTTTCCCCGACTCACCATTCCGCTATTTACACTCGGGCTGGGAATCTCGCTGCTGTTATTTCTGCCACTGTCTCAGGGTGTATTTCAGCTCAATAGCCTGGCGTTAATCTGGGGCATCAGCATTATTGGGTTTAGTCTGGCCCTACAAGCCAAGACCTTAAATCTGGCTTCAGATGCGACTGATGTCGCCATGGCGATTTTTTCAGGTCTATACAATGTCGGGATTGGCGGCGGTGCCTTACTCGGCGGTCTGGTAACGGCACATATCGGATTGCATAGTATTGGCTGGGTAGGAGCAATCCTGGCCAGCTTGGGTTTTCTGATCAGCTTATACCTGATTCAGCGTCCGGATTTCTTAGGTAAGAAAGCGCCTTGAAGCATGATTTTTGTAAATGAAATTGTAGTCTTAGCAAAAATCTGTCATACTTGCTGCACATTGAGCTACCGCTCAAATAAAATTTAGTTTGAACAAGGGGAGTAGCCTCCTCCAAGCGTTTAAGAATGAAATTTCAATTTTTAAACGTGTCAGAATATCGTCATTACACTTTGCAAAAAGTCGGTATCTGAGCATCTTGAAGTCACACTTTATATAAAAAAGTGGAACAGTAAGATGTAGGCAAGACCTTGATCATGTTGTTATAGATGTTTTTCATCTGGCAACTGGTCAAGGTTTTTTTATGGCTAGTTGTCCGATGTGGAGAATTCACATGGAAACCATTGGTACACTCTGGCTGTATCTCGTCTTTTTCGCGATTGTCGCAGTCATGCTGATAATCGATTTTGTCGGCTTTAAGCATCAGCATGGTCAGGAAGTTAAAGTCCGTACTGCTGCCTACTGGAGTATTGCCTGGGTCAGTGTCGCGACTTTATTTGGTGGCGGCTTATGGCTGTATCTGGAGCAGACCGCAGGCACGGCAATTGCCAATGCCAAGGTCATGGAATACTTTGCCGGTTATCTGCTGGAAAAATCCCTGGCGATTGATAACGTCTTTGTCTGGCTGATGATCTTCGCGGCCTTCGCCATTCCACCCGCACTGCAACGCAAGCTGCTGTTATATGGCGTACTGGGTGCGATTGTGCTCAGAACTATCTTTATTTTTATTGGT
The DNA here is from genome assembly GCF_044547685.1 of Acinetobacter sp. NPDC052428. Classification (GTDB taxonomy): domain Bacteria; phylum Pseudomonadota; class Gammaproteobacteria; order Pseudomonadales; family Moraxellaceae; genus Acinetobacter; species Acinetobacter lwoffii_G. Next base: position 35,463 of record NZ_JBIUAT010000021.1, on the reverse strand, counting down.
GCGTGGTTCGTGCAGGAATTCTCCTGGATTCTATATATCTTCGGTGCGTTCCTGGTGTATACCGGCTTCAAATTCCTGCGTGGTCAGCATGAAGAAGACAGCAATATTGAAGATATGGCGATTCTAAAATGGCTGCGTAAACATATGCGTATTACCCCGCAACTTCAGGGCGACAAATTCTTTGTCCGTCAAAATGGTTTGCTCTGGGCAACGCCGTTGTTCCTGGTCCTGATCCTGGTTGAAGCCTCTGATGTCATCTTTGCCGTCGATTCTATTCCGGCTATTTTTGCCGTCACCACCGATCCCTTCATTGTCCTCACTGCAAACCTGATGGCGATTTTAGGCCTGCGCGCAATGTTCTTCCTGCTCTCGGGCGCAGCCTCAAAAATGCATTATCTGCCTTATGGCCTCGGGATCATTCTGGTCTTTATCGGCTTTAAGATGCTGATGCTAGATGTGTTCCATATGCCGATCTGGATTTCTTTGAGCTTTATTGTGATTGTCCTGACTGTGACCGCGATCTTGTCGATTCGTCATAGCAAGAAATATAACGAAACCACCCTGTAAAAAGTAATCATCAAAAAAGCCTGCATCAGCAGGCTTTTTTTTATTGTTCTATCAGGGATAATTTGGGCCATTTTTGCAAAAACTGTTTGCTCAGCATGCGTTGTTCGAACACGGCATAACTGACTAAATTCGGATTCCAACGCAGCTTTAACTCAAATAAATCTGCTAAACCGAAAGGAGCGATCAATTCCAATTCATCATCTTTCAGGCGCAGTGCCAAGGCCGTGACAGTTTCTGGCCATAATGACAGCGCATGACTAATTGAAGTTAAAGGCTCAATACTTTCATTTTGATCGGTACGATACCACTCATGTACAAAGGCTTGATTGGTCACATCCCAACAGATATCTGGAAAATAGTCTTTTAACTGATCTGCAAGTTGCTGTTCTATAGCGCGAGCCTGCTTATTTTCGTCATAGAAAATTACATCGACCTCAGTATGATTCATTTCATATTCCCAGTCATGTAAATGCGCCCAGATCACATGACGTAACACACCCGCTGCGACATAAGCTTCAGAGTGCAATTGTGCTAACTGATGCAAGATGCGCATTAAGGTCGGCTGCGCACGCACGATCTGTTGAAATTGATCATGATCATTGGATGAGGTCATAGAAGAATCGGGATCACTATTTAAATATGAATGTTCATACAAACATGGCAATTTTTTCAGCTACAATCAATCGAAAAAATTAAAAGCGTAGGTTTAAAATGTCTTCTGTAATTGCAACGACAGCGATCCGTGGTCGCTTCCTCGACATTCAGAATACAGTTGCCCAAGCACGTGATATACACGACCAAGTGCGATATGTAGAAGATGGTATAGTCATCATTCACGAAGGTAAAATCCAGTGGTTTGGTCCTTGGCAAGAAGGGCAGTCACGACTTCCTACCAACGCTGAATTACAGCACTATCCAGATCAACTGATTGTTCCCGGTTTTATCGACACCCATATTCATTTCCCGCAAACGGAAATGGTCGGGGCTTATGGTGAACAGCTGCTGGAATGGTTAAATACCTATACATTCCCCACTGAAATCCAGTTCCAAGATGCATCCTATAGCGAAAAAATTGCCGAATTTTTCGTGCAGGAATTGCTTAAAAATGGCACCACCACTGCACTGGTCTTTTGTACCGTTCATCCTGAATCCGTAGATGCTTTATTTAATGCCGCAACCACACGCAATATGCGTCTGATTGCGGGTAAAGTCCTGATGGACCGTCATGCACCGGAAGCGCTGACGGATACAGCAGAAACGGCTTATATTGACTCTAAAACGCTGATTAAAAAATGGCACGGACAGGGGCGGAACCTGTATGCGATTACTCCACGCTTTGCACCAACCTCAACACCTAAACAACTACAAAAAGCCGGACAGCTCAAAGCCGAATATCCGGATGTCTATGTACATACCCATTTAAGTGAAAATAAAAATGAAATTGCTTGGGTAAAAGAACTCTTTCCTGAACGTGAAGGTTATCTGGATGTTTATCATCATTATGGTTTAACCGGCAGCAAATCCGTTTTCGCGCATTGCGTGCATCTGGAAGATGAAGAGTGGGATTGTATGCATCAGACCGACTCAGCCATTGCCTTTTGTCCGACCTCAAATCTATTCCTGGGCAGTGGCTTATTTCCCCTGAAAAAGACTTGGGACAAAGGGGTCAAAGTCGGCTTAGGCACAGACATTGGAGCAGGAACATCATTTAATCAGCTGCAAACCCTGAATGAAGCCTATAAGGTGCAACAGTTGCAGGGTGAAAAACTTTCTGCCTTTGAAGCCTTATATCATGCCACTTTAGGCGGTGCCAAAGCCTTGAGTCTAGATGATCGCCTGGGGAACTTTAATATTGGCAAAGAAGCCGACTTTGTGGTTCTGGATCTCAATGCCACTGCCTTACAGCAGTTACGCCAGAGCAAAGCTAAAAATATTGAAGATGCATTTTTTGCACTGACCATGCTTGGTGATGACCGTAATATTGCAGCCACCTATGTCTATGGAGCAGCCGTTTATGTCAAAGCAGCATCCAGTGAATAAAACAAAAAAATCCCGCCGTCGCCAATACTTGATCCTGTCTGCAATGGCACTGGGCTGTGTTTTTTTATTGAAACGCGATTCAGCAGCGGCTAAAAAATGATTACATTTACAGCCAGCAAAACAGGTGCATCTCTGCTAGGGATGTATTAAAATTGCGACGTATTCAGGTGTTGCAGGTCAACACCTTTTTTATTTTGCTATTTTTACTTTTTAGGTATCTACCCATGACCGTTCAAATGAGCGTAATGATTTCCGCTGAAGAAATTCAAGCTAAAGTCAAAGAGCTTGGTGCTCAAATCAATGCACACTATGCCAATAGTGACAAAGAACTTGTGCTCATCGGTTTATTACGTGGTTCAGTGATTTTTATGGCTGATTTATGTCGTGTGATTTCAAAACCGCATGAATTGGATTTCATGACTGTGTCCAGTTATGGCGGTGGCACGGTATCGTCACGTGATGTAAAAATCCTGAAAGATTTAGACGGTGAAATCCGTGGTAAAGATGTGCTGGTGGTTGAAGATATTATTGACTCAGGCAACACCTTAAGCAAGGTACTCGAAATCCTGCAAACCCGTGAACCTAACTCGATTCAACTGTGTACTTTGGTAAGTAAACCATCGCGTCGTGAAATCGATTTGAAGGTCGAATTTATGGGCTTTGAGGTTGAAGATAAATTTATCGTGGGTTATGGCTTGGACTATGACCAGAAGTACCGTCACCTGCCATTTATTGGTGAAATCGGTCTTTAAAATCAGGTTGAAAAAAGTGGCATAAGCCACTTTTTTTATACCTAAAATACAGAAAAAACCGGGAACAAAAAATAACATCTCGTTTCAGGATTCAACTTTTTATGATCCTGACTTTGTTTCAAGATGATTAAACAGATGTGAAAACAAAGACATGATAAGAAGGAGTATGCATATGTGGACAATTATTGTGGCGATCGTCATTGGTTTTGTAGCAGGTCTAATTGCACGTGCCATTCATCCAGGTAATGACAAGGCAGGCTTTATCATGACCACCTTGCTGGGTATTGCCGGCTCCTTGTTGGCGACTTTTGGTGGTCGTATGCTCGGTCTGTACTCGGCAGATTCCGCAGCAGGTCTGATTGCTTCCGTGATTGGTGCTGTGATTATTCTGTTTATTTATAATATGGTGACCAAACGCCGCACGGTCTAAATCAAGCTGATGCTGACTGGATCACCTTAATAAAAAAAGCACCCCATGAGGTGCTTTTTTTATATTGAGCGACTGATATCTTTATTTAATTTTTATAAATTGAATTCTTTAAAAATCTGCTCAATCTGCTCTGCCGGATAGGCGCCCATCACCTTAAAACCATTGGAAAAAATAATCGCAGGTGTACCATTCACCCCCATAGACTGAGCCAGTTTTTTATTCCGTTCAATCGGATTGGCACAAGTTTTTTTCGATTTAGGTTGAATTCCTTGAGCAATCAGATCTTCCCATGCCTGAGCTGGATTAGACTCGCAATACACCTGTTTTGAAGGAGCAGCCGACTGGGGTTTTAAAGGAAGAATAAAGGTATAAATGGTCAAGTCATTCAGTTTTTTCAGCTCTAGCTCAAGCTTTTTACAATACGGGCAATTTGGGTCAGAAAAGATCGCAATCTGACGTTTACCCGTACCTCTTACACTTTTTACAGCATCCTGAAGCGGTAATTTTTTCCAGTCGATACTATTTTGTTTCAGCATTAAATCACGGGTCAGATTATGTTGATCCTGAATCCGCAGCATCGGACCGGCTATCAGATGCTTGGCATCTTCATTCAGATAAACCACTTGGCCCTGCATGGAACCGCTATAGATGCCTTTCATCTCGGTGGTCTGAATATTTTCAATTTTTAAATTGGGACTGTTTTTTGCCAAATTAGATTGTACCGTATCAATATTGGCAAATGCGAAGCTTGAAATGAATGTACTTAAACTAATGATCAGTGTTTTTTTTAACATGAATGTTCTACATGAATTGGATAAGAATATGCTTCGATTCTAATCGCTCTGCTTTTAAATTTCTCAAACATTTATGTTACTGTTTAGACTCAGTTAAACAAGTTCATAATGTTTCACGTGGAACACCATGTATAGCGTTAGATTGAACTCCAATCTATCTAGAAAACACATCAATATTCATAATAAGTAATTGTTTTATATAATTAAAATATATTAAATGATAAACATTTTACTCATTCAGCCTTGACCGATTTTCTGTATCCATTCTAAACTGCAGACACTTTCTATTTTCCTCGCTACGCCCTGACATGGATTGGCCAAGGATTAACACTATAACGGCATTTTCATGACAATAACGACCAGCTGGCGACCGTTCTTGATGGTCAGCCTGGCTTTAATGATGGGAACGATTGGCACCGCTTTGGCCAGTCCGCTTTATCCGATTTATCAACAGCTCTGGCATTTGCTGCCCAGCCAGATCACCTACATTTTTGTCGCCTATATGTTTGGCTGTCTCTCGACCTTGTTGTTTTTGGGCAGAACCAGTAACAGCATCGGATTTTTACGGACCCTGCAAATTGGTCTGGCCCTGATCACGCTGGGTCTGATCATTTCCGTTTTTGCCCAGAATGCACTGATCCTCTCGATTGGCCGTTTTATTATTGGGATTGCCTCGGGCTTGATGACCACTTCTGCCATGATGGGTTTAATGCATACCATCCCGGAAAGCCATAAGCACACTGCACCGCAACTGATTTCAATCATCACCGCAATGGGTTTTGGTTTGGGACCTTTGGTCGGTGGCGTGATTGCGCAGTTTTCCGCTGCGCCTTTGGTGATGCCATATTTGCCGATTATTCTGGGTGCCGTATTGTGTCTGATTGGCCTGTTCTGGATTAAAGCACCCAAGTTTGAGGTTCAGCCCTTTAGCATGGCGCCTAAACTGCAACGACCTGAAGCCCAGTTTCATCGTGTGTTTATGATTATTGCAGTGACAGCTTTTAGTGCCTTTGCCGCCTTTAGCCTGTTTGCTTCCCTGTCGCCATCCTTTGTCCGAAATATTTTACCTTGGCATGGCCCTCTGGTCAGCGGACTGGCCATTACCAGTATCTTAGTGGTTTCAGTGATCGTGCAGTTTATAACCAAAGCGGTCGCAGCGTCTAAATGTCTGAATATCGGCCTAATGATGATGTGCTTGAGCCTGATGGTTTTAGCGCTATGTATGTATTCGAAAATCAGCCTGCTATTTTTTATCAGTGATATTTGCTTTGGAATTGGCCATGGTTTTGCCCTGATGGGTGCTTTTGCCCTGATTCATCAAATGACCAGCTTAGACAACCGTGCAGCCGTCATGTCAACCTATCTGTTTATTGCCTATCTGGGCACTATTGTTCCCATCATTGCTGTGGGTTATCTGGCCGATCATTGGGGGCTGGATTTCGCCGTAATCAGCTTTTGTATCGCGATTAGTTTGCTGTGTTTTGCGCTGTGGTGGGCGTATCAAAAATCCCGCCTACCAGCCTAAAAAAAGCCCTCAGTTGAGGGCTTTTTTGATGTTTTATTAAATAATTATTTACCAATACAAAATGAACCGAAGATCTTGCCCAGCAGATCATCTGCACTGAAATCACCAGTGATCTCACCCAAGGCATTTTGCGCCAGACGTAAGGATTCCGCCACCAGTTCACCGGCGTTATACACCACCAGTTGTTCACGCGCTTCAGCCAGATAGAGCTGAGTGCGCTTCATTGCGTCTAAATGACGGGTACGGGCGATAAAGGTGTCTTCCTCAGGCTGGAAGCCTGCATGCGCTGTAATCGCCTCTATGAGCGCTTGAACACCGGTTTCCTGTTTGGCAGAGACTGCAATATGCCGGAAACCATTTAAATCGCCAATCACGGCTTCAGCACCGGTCAGGTCGCATTTATTGCCAATCAGCATCAAACGTTTTGGCTCGATATGTTCGGCAAAATATTCTTGGGCGAGTTGCAGCGGATCTTCGCCCTGGCTTAAGTCATAGACCAAGAGTAATAAATCGGCCTGTTCAATTTCCTTAATCGCGCGGCGAATCCCTTCCTTTTCCACGATATCACCGGTTTCACGCAGACCAGCCGTATCGGTCAGGGTAATCGGTAAGCCATTTAAGGTAATTTTCTCATGCAGCACATCACGGGTGGTGCCAGCAATATCGGTCACAATCGCGCGTTCAATTCCGGCCAGCGCATTCAGTAGAGAGGATTTACCGGCATTCGGTTTACCTGCAATTACGACTTGCAAGCCTTCACGTAGAAGCTGTCCTTGACGTGCGGATTGCTGGACTTGAGTGACTGCACTGGATACGCCATCCAGCAGATTTAAAATCTTGCCATCTGCCAGAAAGTCGATTTCTTCTTCCGGAAAATCAATCGCGGCTTCCACATGCAGACGCAGATGAATCAGCTGCTCAAGGACTGCATTGACTTTGGTCGAGAAAGCTCCTTGCAGTGAACGCACCGCAGAACGTGCAGCCGCTTGCGAAGTTGCATCAATCAGGTCGGCAATTGCTTCAGCCTGCACCAGATCCAGCTTGCCATTTTCGAAAGCACGCATGGAGAATTCACCCGCTTTGGCTGCAGTGGCTCCCAGCTCCAGTAAACGGCCAAGCAGGGCATTCTGAATCACCGGACCGCCATGACCTTGTAGCTCCACCACATCTTCACCGGTAAATGAGTTTGGATTCGGGAAGCAGATGACCAGTCCTTCATCCATGACTTCGCCTGTCGCATCGTAGAACTGGCGAAAACCGGCAAAACGGGCCTGGGGGAGTTCTTTTTGTGTCAGGGCTTGAGCAATTTCATAGGATTTTGGGCCAGACAGGCGAATCACCCCAACGCCGCCACGTCCTGGTGGAGTTGCAATCGCAGCAATAGTTGTGGTTCGGTTGAGCATAAAATTCACCTGCAAGGACTCAAAAGTACAGCCAAAAAAAATCCGCCTAAGATTACCATCTTAAGCGGATTTATTCAGCCTATCCGTACAACTTAGTTGGCTGGAGTGGCCTCATCACGTTTGGCACGATCTTTGGCAACAGACTTGTTAATCAAAGTTTGTTGCAGAATCGTGATCAAGTTGTTGACGATCCAGTATAAAACCAAGCCTGCAGGGAAGAACAACAAGAATACCGTAAAGATAATCGGCATAAACTTGAAGACTTTCGCCTGCATTGGATCGGTCGGCTGCGGATTTAACGACTGCTGGATATACATGGTCAAGCCCATCAACAACGGCAGAATGAACCAAGGATCCATTGAAGACAAATCCTGAATCCACAGCATCCATGGCGCATGACGCAGTTCCACAGATTCCATCAATACCCAGTACAAGGCCAGGAAAATCGGCATTTGTAATAACAGCGGTAAACAGCCGGCAAGCGGATTGACCTGTTCACGTTTATACAATGCCATCATTTCTTGAGAGAAGCGCATGCGGTCTTCACCAAACTCTTCTTTCATGCGTTGCATTTCTGGCGCAATCACCCGCATTTTCGCCATCGAGCGATAGCTCTTCGACGACAATGGCCACAGGATCACTTTCACCAGGATGGTCAACAGAATAATTGCCCAACCCCAGTTACCCACCAGACCATGGAAGAATTCAAGACCCACGAACAGCAATTTCGCGATTGGCCATAACCAGCCATAATCAACGGTCTGGTTTAAACCTGCAGCCAAATCTTTCAGTTCTGACTGGATTTTTGGACCTGAATAGAAAGTCGCATCAATTTCAGCCACGGTACCTGCTGGTACATTAAACGTTGGTGAAGTAAAACCGATGATGTTCATGTTATCGGTTGATTTACGTGATTCAAGCTTGGCGCTATAAGCTTCGCCATTGCCTTGAGTCAACTTCAGCTGACCTGGAACCCATGCACTGACAAAGTAGTGCTGTACCATTGCCACCCAACCACCTGTCGCTTCAGTACTGACTTTTTCTTCAACAAAGTTGTCGAATTTAAGCTTGTTGTACTGCTCGTCCGGGGTACCCCATGCACCGCCGAGGAATGTTCCCAGCGTGAAGATCCCTTGATCGGACTTGCCTGGATCTTCCGAGTTATCGCGTTTGATCTGACCGAACATCTGACCTTGCCAGGTCTGGCCACTGCGGTTGACCACTTTGTGATTTACCACGACCGGATATTCACCTTCAGTGAAATTGAAGGTCTTGATAATCTCGATCCCGTCAGCGGTTTTAAACACCAGCGGTACAGACAATACTTTCAGGTTTTCACCGTCTTTGGATTTGACTGTTTTCGCATCTGCCAGGGTATAAGCAGTTTTTTCCAGCTCATACATTGGACGGCCGTTACGGCTGCTGTCCGGTCCATTCAGACCGATCAGGCCAGACTGGGCGACATAAGTACGTTTCGCATCGCTTTCCAGCATGACGAACGGTTCATCGCTGTCTTTGTTCTTGTCATGATTGAGTAATTCAATACGAACAATATCACCACCCTTAGGATTAATCCAAAGATGATAAAGGTCAGTTTGTACTGAAATAAGCTGCTGACTTACAGGTGCTGTGGCATCCGTGGCTTGCTGTGCTGGCACATTTGCTTGTGGCAGATCAGAGGCAACTGTAGCCGTCTGACCATTTGGCAAATCTGCAGATACGTCATGCGAAACAACAGCAGTTTCCTGCTGCGGTTTTGTTTCAGCATTTCCATAATCTTTTTGCCACGCCAAAATGAGCAAATATGCGACAACAAACATGGCTCCGAGAATTGCAATCCTGGCCCATTGTTGCATATGTATTACCCCAAGTGGTGAGAGTGATTTTGGTTCAATAAACGATCACGAAAGGGTACAGCAACGTGAAGCGTTTGAGAATCTATTTGCTGAAATGAAATAAAACGAATCGCTTTTGAGGGAACAGGATCATATCCCGAGCCCCCCCACGGATGACAACGGCAAATACGTTTAGTAGCCAGCCACACTCCACGCCCAGCGCCATGCATCTGGACTGCTTCCAAGGAATATTGAGAACAAGTTGGAATATAACGACAGCGCGGTCCAAGAAGAGGACTAATCGCAATCTGATAGAAACGGATCAACCAATGCAGTAAACGTACCATTGGCCAACTCTACTTTTGTGGGGAGGGGGCTATTTTTGAATGCTTTTTGGCAAGACGGTTCAGTTTCTGCCAGGCAAATTGTAATTGCTGGTGCAATTCTGCATTAGGCACTGCTTCAACACCCATTTTTGGCATGATTACAATGTCTAAGTCATCTAATTGCTGTTGATGCAGGCGAAAACTTTCGCGAGCAAGTCGTTTTACTCGATTTCTTTCGTGTGCACGTCGCACTTTCTTCTTGGCAACAACTAAACCCAAACGGCTATTTGGCAGTTCGGAATGTTTTGCAAGAAATAAGAAATGGGGTTGATGCACTTTAAAAAGCGCACCATCAAAGACACCTTTATAATCGGCAGCACAGCGTAATCGGAACTCTGTGCCAAAACTATAAAGTTTTGTCATAACACCCAAAATCGTCTTAGCGTAACTGATTAAACAGTTAAGCTATGACGACCTTTTGCACGACGGCGAGCTAATACTTGACGACCAGCTTTAGTAGCCATACGAGCACGGAAACCATGAACACGCTTACGCTTTAATTCAGACGGTTGGAATGTACGTTTCATATTGAAACTCCAAAAAATGATCTTTCTGTGAAGGTCCGCGATTTTAGTGCTCATTGCTTGAGCTGTCAATGCAAAAGCGGTTTTCTTTTCAAATAAGATCAAAAAAGATAAAGACCCTGGTTTTTCAAAGAACTGAATAAAAAATAGTTCAATTCAAGTTAATCACAAATTAAGTTATTGTTATATAAATATATATAAGTTATAAACAACTCTATCAACAAAGTTATCCACATGTTATCCAGAGTTTAAATTTAACTTACGGTTTTGAATTTAAATTTGAAGTTTTTTGAGTTATCCACAAAAACTAGTGATCTTATAAATAAATTCAAATTTATAAATTTAAATTTATTACTATTAGGGAGCACTTTTTCTATGGATAAGCCAATTTTTATTTAATTAAACATAAACTTATATTGTGGATAAAACTGTTTCTATTAATTTTATACTTTGTGGATAACTTTATGATATATTTTATCCACAGCTTGCGGATAAACTTATCCACACTGGGTTTTAAATTTAAATTCATACATGTTGATTTCTTTTTGCACAGTTTTTGTGGAAATTGCCATGACAGATGTGGATAACTTGGTTAGAATGGCGACCCGCTTTTGGTCGCGGTCATCTTTTTTGAATGAACAATGGAATGAATAGGGGATTCACATGCTTTGGACGGACTGCTTAAATCGCCTGCGACAAGAGCTCTCTGGAAATGTCTTTACAATGTGGATTCGCCCATTGGTTGCAGAAGAGCTGGAAGACAGCTTGCGTTTGTATGCACCTAATCCTTACTGGACGCGTTACATTCAGGAACATCATCTGGAACTGATTACGATTCTGGCAGAACAGTTGTCTGAAGGACGGGTACGCAAGGTCGAGATTTTGGTCGATTCACGTCCAGGGGCGATTTTATCTGCCAGTGAACAACCGGCGACCACGACTGCGGCATTGACCTCGACACCGATGCCAGTGCCGAAGCCGAAGAAAGAAAAAGAAGACAGCGGCAAAAATAGCCGTAGACGTCAGTTGAATCCATTGTTTACCTTCTCGCTGTTTGTGGAAGGCCGATCGAACCAGATGGCAGCAGAAACCTGTCGCAAGGTACTGACCCAGCTGGGGGCTTCACAGCACAACCCGTTATTTTTATATGGTCCGACCGGTCTGGGTAAAACCCACTTGATGCAGGCGGTCGGCAATGCGCTGTTGCAGGCCAAGCCGAATGCACGCGTCATGTACATGACCGCAGAAAGTTTTGTACAGGACTTTGTCAGCTCGTTGCAGCAGGGTAAAGTCGAAGAGTTTAAGAAAAACTGCCGTTCTCTGGATTTATTACTGGTCGATGATATTCACTTGCTGGCCGGTAAAGAGGCCAGTCTGGTCGAATTTTTCTACACCTTTAACGCACTTTTGGATGAATCCAAGCAAATTATTTTGACTTCGGATCGTTATCCTAAAGAGCTGACAGAGCTGGATCCACGTCTGGTTTCACGTTTTTCTTGGGGCTTGTCGGTCGGGGTTGAACCGCCAGATATTGAAACCCGAATTGAAATTCTGCTGAAAAAAGCAGAAAGCAACCAGGTCGATTTACCACGTAACTGTGCGCTGTTTATTGCCCAGCAGGTGGTGGCTAACGTGCGTGAGCTGGAAGGTGCGCTGAACAAAGTGGTGGCGATTTCACGTTTTAAAGGTACGCCAATTGATCTGGATGTGGTGCGTGAATCTTTAAAAGATGTGCTGGCAATTCGTGCCCGTACCATCAGTACTGAAAATATTCAGCGTGTGGTGAGTGAGTATTTCCGGATTCCACTGAAAGAACTGGTCGGTCCAAAACGTACCCGGATTTATGCCCGCCCACGTCAGCTGGCGATGGGGCTGGCACGTGAATTAACCGGCGACAGTTTTCCGGAAATTGGCATGGCTTTTGGCGGTCGTGATCACAGTACCGTGATGCATGCCTGCGAGAAAGTACAAAGCCTGCGTGAAGAAGATCCGATCTTTAACGAAGACTATAAAAACCTGCAGCGTCTGTTGCAAAGTTGACCTAAATCGCTCAAATTCTATTCTTGCTATGCGGCTGCTTTTGCCGCATAGTAAACCGTCAAAAAAATCACTTTTTCTATATTAATCTTCAGCTTTAGAGGAATGCACTGTGCGTTTAAAAATCGCGAAAGAAAGCTTACTGAATGTTCTCTCACATGTCGTAGGAGCGGTTGAACGTCGCCATACCTTGAATATCCTGTCTAACCTGAAAATTCAGGTGACTACGCAAGCATTGACCGTGACCGGTTCCGACCTGGAAGTCGAACTGGTGGCGAGTACAGCACTGGCTGAAGGTGCATGTCTGCAGGAAGGCGAGACCACAGTTCCTGCACGTAAGCTGATTGATATCTGTAAGTCACTTCCTTCAGCGGCATTGGTGGATTTGCATATTACTGAAGATCAGCGCTGCATCCTTAAATCAGGCAACAGTCGTTTTGTACTGGGTACCTTGCCTGCTGATGATTATCCATTACTGAACACTGAAAACACCCAAGGCACGCAAGTGACGGTGACACAGCGTGAACTTAAACGCCTGTTCGAAAAAACCGCCTTTGCCATGGCAGTTCAGGATGTGCGTTTTTACCTGACCGGTACTTTGCTGGAAATTGATGCCAATCAGCTACGTGCTGTGACCACCGATGGCCACCGCCTAGCACTGTGTGAAACAGCAGCACAATCCACTGCAGCACAGCCGATTCAGGCAATTGTGCCACGTAAGGCCGTTGCAGAATTACAGCGCCTGCTCAGCGTTGAAGATGAGCAATTATCTCTATTGATTGGTCGTGAACTGCTCAATGTGACCATCAATATGCCAAGCCGTGACAAGGAACAGGCGAACATTACCGTGCGTTTCACTACCAAGCTGATTGATGGTAAGTTCCCGGACTACCGCCGTGTGATTCCACGTGGGGGCGACAAAGTCGTGATGATCGCACATGACGTGTTCAAGCAGTCTTTGCAGCGTGTGGCGATTTTAAGTAATGAAAAACTTCGCGGTGTGTTTCTGAACTTCAATGCTGATTCTTTGCAACTTCGTGCCAATAACCCGGAGCAGGATGAAGCGATTGAAGACCTGGCGATTCAATATGCCGATTCACCGCTAGAAATGTCCTTCAATGCGCAGTATCTGATTGAAGTCCTCGGTGTGCTGGATGGCGATGATGTGTCAATGACTATGACTGAAGCGAATCAGTCTGTCTTAGTACAAGACCCGGCGCATACTGATCAGACTTATGTCGTCATGCCGATGCGTGTTTAAGCCGCGGCTTCTGATATTCATATAAGACATGCATATTACGCGTTTACATATTGAGCGTGTGCGGAATTTAAAGACGGTTGCTCTCCACGGATTGCAGCCGTTTAATGTTTTTTATGGGCAAAATGGTTCAGGTAAAACCTCGATTTTAGAGGCGATTCATTTACTGGCTGCCGGTCGTTCCTTCCGTACCCATATCCCGAAAAATTATATCCAGCATGGCGCGCAGGATGCGATTGTATTTGCACAGTCTGCGACTGAAAAAATTGGCATGCAAAAAATGGCCAGCGGGGAGCAACTGATCAAGGTCAATGGTGATCTGGTCGCAACCCAGGGACAGCTGGCCAAACTGTTGCCCTTGCAGCTGATTGATCCGCAAAGCACCGATATTATCGATCATGGTGCTAAACCACGACGCCAACTCCTTGACTGGTTAATGTTCCACGTGGAACCAGAGTTTTATCATGCCTGGCAATATTATTCTCGTGCGCTGAAACAGCGAAATAGTTTGCTCAAAAGCAAACGCTTTCTCAGTCTGTCAGATCTGGAACCGTGGAACCAGATGCTCAGTGAATATGGTGAAATTTTACATTCGCAACGTGTCGGGATCGTGGAACAATGGAAGCCCTTTTTTGAAGATGACCTGAAACAGTTATTACCTGATTTGCAAGTCAGTCTGGAATACAGTCCGGGCTTTCACAGTGAAACTGGCCTGCTGAATGATCTGACCAACCAGCATGAAAAAGACTGTGAGCGACGCTATACCGAATATGGTCCACATCGCGCGGATTTGCGTTTAAAGACCCCGATGGGGGATGCCGACGTGATCCTGTCGCGGGGTCAGAAAAAGCTGCTGATGATCGCACTAAAACTGTCGCAAATCGCAATGCTCCATTCTTGTAATAAGGAAACTGTGGTATTATTAGATGATGTGACAGCAGAATTAGATTTAACCGCACAACAACGTTTAATTGAGCGATTGAGCCAACTTGGTAGTCAAGTTTTTATTACCACCTTAGACCATGAATCAGTACAAAAGCACTTACATGATTTGTCTATCTCATATCAGTTATTCAGTGTTGAAAACGGTACAGTTCAAGTTGTGCAATAATATTTTTTGAGTTTTACCCATCTTTGGATAGACCTATTTTTCACTAGGGAGAAACCATGAGTTCAGAAGATCAAGCTGCTTCTCAAACAGAACAAACCATTGAAAAGGCTTATGATTCCTCTAGCATCAAGGTATTACGTGGTTTAGACGCAGTACGTAAGCGTCCGGGCATGTACATTGGTGACACAGACGATGGTACAGGCCTGCACCACATGGTGTTTGAAGTAGTCGATAACTCGATTGATGAAGCCTTGGCAGGCCACTGTGATGAAATTATAGTGACGATCCATGAAGATGAATCGGTTTCAGTATCTGATAATGGTCGTGGTATTCCGACCGACATTCACCCTGAAGAAGGCGTGTCTGCAGCAGAAGTAATTTTAACCATTCTGCATGCCGGTGGTAAGTTCGACGACAACAGTTATAAAGTCTCTGGCGGTCTGCATGGCGTTGGTGTTTCGGTGGTCAATGCGCTGTCTGAAAAACTGCTATTAAATATTAGCCGTGCGGGCAAAACTTATGAACAGGAATACCGTCATGGTGATCCTGTTTATAAATTACGTGAAACAGGTACAACTGATAAATCGGGTACAACAGTACGTTTCTACCCAAGTGCTGAAACCTTTAGTCAAACCATTTTCAATGTTGATATTTTAGCGCGTCGTTTACGTGAATTGTCATTCTTAAACGCGGGTGTACGTATTGTCCTGCGTGATGAACGCGTCAATCTTGAGAATGTCTATGACTACGAAGGTGGTTTATCTGAGTTCGTTAAATATATTAACGAAGGCAAAACGCACCTGAATGATATCTTCCACTTCACTGCTGCACAGGCCGACAACGGTATTACGGTAGAAGTCGCATTACAATGGAATGATTCTTATCAGGAAAATGTGCGTTGCTTTACCAATAACATCCCGCAAAAGGATGGTGGTACGCATTTGGCCGGCTTCCGCGCTGCGTTGACCCGTGGTTTAAATAACTACATGGACAGCGAAAATATCCTGAAAAAGGAAAAAGTTGCGGTATCGGGTGATGATGCACGTGAAGGCTTGACTGCCATTGTGTCAGTCAAGGTGCCTGATCCAAAATTCTCTTCACAGACCAAAGAAAAACTGGTGTCGAGTGAAGTAAAAACGGCTGTCGAACAGGCCATGAATAAGGCATTTTCTGAATATTTATTGGAAAATCCACAAGCAGCCAAAGCGATTGCTGGCAAGATCATTGATGCAGCACGTGCGCGTGATGCAGCGCGTAAAGCACGTGAAATGACACGTCGTAAGAGTGCGCTGGATATTGCCGGTCTTCCAGGTAAACTGGCCGATTGTCAGGAAAAAGATCCAGCATTGTCTGAGCTATACTTGGTCGAGGGTGATTCTGCAGGTGGTTCGGCAAAGCAAGGTCGTAACCGTAAAATGCAGGCGATTTTACCGCTGAAAGGTAAGATCCTGAACGTGGAACGTGCCCGTTTTGACCGCATGATTTCCTCTGCTGAAGTCGGTACGCTGATTACCGCATTGGGCTGTGGTATTGGTCGTGAAGAATATAATCCGGACAAACTGCGTTATCACAAAATCATTATCATGACCGATGCTGACGTGGATGGTTCGCATATCCGTACCTTACTGTTGACGTTCTTCTTCCGTCAAATGCCGGAACTTGTGGAACGTGGTCATATTTATATCGCACAGCCACCATTATATAAGCTGAAAAAAGGTAAGCAGGAACAGTACATCAAGGACAATGATGCACTGGAGACTTACCTAATTTCGAATGCGATTGATGAGCTGGAACTGCATATCAGTGCAGAAGCGCCTGCGATTCGTGGTGAAGCACTGGCGAATGTGATTGCTGATTATCAGACTTCCCAGAAGAGCTTGGCACGTTTGACCCAACGTTATCCTGCGAGTCTGCTTGATGCCCTACTGTCACTGGAAGGCTTTAAGCTGGATCAGCTGGAAGACAAAAACTATGTGGAAACATGGGGTGAGAATCTACGTGTAGCGATTGAAGCCATTCAGCCTACATTACGTCCAGAATTAACCCTAGAACGTTTTGAAAAAGAACTGGCAGATGGTCAAAAAACTGCAAGCTGGTTGCCACGTATCACGATCTATGTACATAACTTGCCACATAGCTACCTGTTAGACTCAGTACTGTTAGGTTCAAGTGAATATGCACGTTTATTAAAGAACTCGAAGAGTTGGTTTAGCCTGCTTGAAGAGGGTGCATATTTACAAAAAGGCGACCGCAAGATTCAGGTTAGCAATTTCCATCAGGTTTGGCAGCATATCTTGCAGGACTCACGTCGTGGCATGATGATCCAGCGCTATAAAGGTCTGGGTGAGATGAATGCGGAACAGTTGTGGGAAACCACCATGGATCCAGACAACCGTAACATGCTGCAAGTGACAGTTACCGATGCGATTGAAGCGGATCGTATGTTCTCTTGCTTGATGGGCGATGACGTAGAACCACGTCGTGCTTTCATTGAAGAAAATGCCTTGAATGCAGATATTGATGCATAACCCTTCAGGATAAAATCAGATATAAAAAAGCGCCTTTCGAGGCGCTTTTTTTAGACCAATTTTTTACTCATATCCTGTGAGCTAGGCAAAATAAAGTAATTTTGGACCGATTTTTAGATATGGAACGGGTTCATTTAGGTTTTAAAAAGCCAAGTTGAGTAAGCCAAATCGACTCTAAGAAAGGGTTTATGTATAGAGATTACCAACTCGGGAGAATACCTGAAATCTGGAGTGAATCTATCGTTATAAAAATGATCTGCATCAGAACTTCTAAAATAATTTTTGAATAGGAAAGTGAGGTAGAAAGACGTTCTTTATACGATGAGAAGTTTGCATGCAGTTCACGACACTAGGTGAAAACTGGATCAGTCAAAGTGGTATTTAAAGATGCGTGTAATAAAAACAGATCGAATACTTTAGGTGGATTCGACTAAAAAATAATAAATCGCCTATTCAGAAGATCCAATATCTCAAAAATAAATAAAAAGCTGCTAAAACTAAATTTTAAATTTTAAATTTTCAATAGCTTATAAGAAACTTGGTCTAATACGCTAAATAATACGTGAATAATATTGCTTCAAGCATCTAGAAAGCCTGATCAGAGATGTGGATAACTCTAAAGTTATCCATAATTTTTATGTGAATAAGATAGTATTTTTCCGCAAGCTTTAATCCACGTATTAATTCTTTATTTTAAATTCAAATTTGAAATCGATTATCTTGTGGATAAGTGTTTTTAAATTTAAAATAGCATTTTAAATTTAAAGCTAGATTTGGCGATATATTGCTAGTATGACCAGACTATTCCTTGGATTGGCTTTAAAATAAAAAATTATTATAAATTAAATACTTGTAAATATAGTGTAGTTTCTCTAATCATTACCGTGGAACATATTGTTAACTAAAAACTCAAGATGTAGCTAAACTACATAATTGATTTAATAATCAAGTGAACTTTCATTTTTATTTAAAATCATACTTTTATCGATTTTTGCTTAACTTTTTTATTTCTCATTTTTGAGTTATTTCTTGATTTCATTATTGAAAATCGGGCATTTCTTTTATTACTCGATAGAAAAGAGGGAGGGAATCGCTGAAATGATATTGATTAGGAACAAGAAAAAGAGGATTGATAAAATGACGATGAAAAATAAAAAAGCGCCTGACGGCGCTTTTTTTTAATCATATTTATGGCGTCAGAATCACTTTACGGCAGTCTTCTTCCTTTTTATCAAAAATACGGTAACCTTCCGCAGCATCTTCCAGTTTCATGCGATGGGTAATAATCAGATCTGGAGACAGATCTCCATTTTCAATATGTTCTAGCAACTGCGGCAAGTAGTTATGCACATGGGTTTGTCCCATTTTAAAGGTTAAACCTTTGTCAAAGGCATCACCAAACAGGAAGCCATGAATTGGACCGGCATAAACACCAGGTACACTCACCACACCGCCGCGGCGGACCGCTGCAATACATTGTCTTAGCGCTGAACCACTCGAACCTTCTAATTTCAGGTTGGTCATTACGGTTTCCAGCATGCTACCTTTGGCTTCAAAACCGACCGCATCAATGACGGCATCGACTCCACGATAACCCGTGGTATTTTGAATGATAAATTCAGCGGCATCGACTTCATCAAAATTGACCGGAATCACCCCATAGGTTTGATGTGCGAAACGCAGACGGTAAGGATGGTGATCAACCATAAAAATCTGCTCGGCACCGAGCATCCGCGCGCAGGCAGCAGCCAGCAGACCGACCGGGCCAGCACCATAAATGGCGACACTGGAACCTCGACCGACTTGGGCATTATTCACTGCTTGCCACGCAGTTGGCAGAATATCGGTCAGGAATAATACTTTTTCATCAGGCAGGGAACCCGGCACCTTAAATGGTCCGACATTGCCTTTGGGAATCCGCACATATTCGGCTTGACCACCCGGTACACCACCATACAGATGGCTAAAGCCAAATAAAGCTGCCCCTGGTGGGATCTGTTTTTTATTGAGAATTGCACCACGGCCGGTATTAGTATTTTCGCAGGCAGCCATGAGTTCATGTTCACAGAAAAAACAGTGACCGCATGCGATTACAAAGGGAATAATCACCCGGTCACCTTTTTTGACTTCAGTTACTTCAGGGCCGACTTCTTCTACAATTCCCATAAATTCATGGCCGAAAATATCACCGTCTTCAGTGGCCGGGATTTTCCCCCGGTATAAATGCAGATCTGAGCCACAGATGGCGGTGGCTGTCACCCTTAAAATAACGTCATCTGGTTCCTGAATCACTGGATCTGGAACGGATTCAACTCGTACATCCCGAGCACCATGATAGGTAAGAGCACGCATGCGGATTTCCTCTCTTTAGTTCAACATTAAACAGACTCGTAGCAAGGCTGCCAAAAATTAAAAAACACTTGTATTAGAGCCTTAGGATGAAACAGCACGCTGTAAATTAATGTATAAAATAAGACATCCAACTGTTTAAAAAATAAACTTATATAGGGTTTGCGTAATTCATGACCCCATGTGTTGAATGGGTAGAAAAGAACAGAATTAAAGAACAATCTAGAACTAGATAAAAAATACAGGGGGGTGAAAATGGAAGATAAAACATTAAAAATAATGAATAAAAAAGAGATGAACAACGTTGGTTATTCATCTCTTATCTTGAATCTTACTAAAAGGGGTTTAGAACGACTGTTCCAGATTTTCCAGTTCCATCATCAGTTCCAGCATCTGTTCTTCGGCTGTTTCCAGTTTGGCTTTTAGCTCGGTTTGCTCATTCATTAGTTTCAGCAAATCATTTTTACGTGATGCTTCGTATAAAGCACTGTCACCTAGCAGGGTTTCAATTTCAGCCAGTCGTGGCTGCAGTTTGGCCATCTGTGCTTCGCATTTTTCAATATTCTTGCGAATCGGACGACTTAGTTCACGCTGGCGAGCAGCTTCTTTACGTTGTGCTTCCTTGTCCAGTTTGGAAATGGTCGGTTTGACTTCGACTTGGGATTTCACCGGTTCTGCTGGCTTCTGTCCATTTTTGATCATTTCAATACGGGCTTGGCGTAACCAGTCAGCATAGGCAGTGAGATCACCATCAAACTCACGGCATTGACCATTATGTACCAGTAGCAGTTCATCACAGACGCTGGCAATCAGCTGACGTTCATGCGAAACCAGAACTACGGCACCCTGGAAATCTTGCAAGGCCATAGTCAGTGCATGACGCATATCCAGGTCTAAATGGTTGGTCGGCTCATCCAGAATCAGTACATTCGGACGCTGCCAAACAATCAGCGCCAGGGCCAAACGTGCACGTTCACCACCCGAAAAACTTTCACTCGGCGTATCCATACGTTCGCCGCTAAAACCAAAGCTGCCTAAAAATGAACGTAGACTGGCTTCATTGATTTTTTTATCGGCAATACGTGCCAGCTGTAACATCGGGCTGGCATTGCCATCCAATGCATCCATCTGATGCTGGGCAAAATAACCAATATTCAATAGTTCTGAATCTTTACGCAGACCTTGAATCAGTTTCAGGTCACCGACCAGCGATTTAATCAGTGTGGATTTACCAGCACCATTCATCCCGAGTAAACCGATCCGGCTGTTTGGCGTGATCTGTAAATTTACATTGGTCACAATCAGCTTGTCGCCATAACCAATATCGGCATGTTCCAGTTGCAATAACGGTGAACTCATTTTGGTCGGTTCACGGAAACTGAAAGTAAATGGTGTATCGACATGCGCAGCAGACAGTTCCTGCATGCGTTCCAGCTGTTTAATCCGGCTTTGAGCCTGTTTGGCTTTGGTCGCTTGCGCTTTAAAACGGTCAATATATTTTTGCAGATGCGCGCGGGTTTCCAGCTGCTTTTCATACGCCTGTTGCTGCTGCGCCAGACGTTCACTGCGGGTACGCTCGAAAGTCGAGTAGTTGCCGGTATATAAAGTCAGTTCCTGATTTTCGATATGTAAAATATGATCGGTGATCGCATCGAGGAAGTCTCGGTCATGTGAAATCAGCACCAGCGTACCTTCATAAGCCTTGAGCCAGTCTTCGAGCCAGAGAATCGCATCCAAGTCCAGATGGTTGGTCGGTTCATCGAGGAGCAGTAAGTCTGAGCGGCTCATCAGGGTACGTGCCAGATTCAGACGCATACGCCAGCCACCGGAAAAACTTGAAACATCCAGTTGTGATTGATGTTCAAAGAAGCCCAGACCCGCCATCAATTGCGAGGCTTTGGCAGGAGCTGAATAACCTGAAATTTCATCAAAACGGCCATATAAATGCCCTAGTTCTGCATCATCCAGTTGATCTGGCTGCTCAAGTTTCTGCTGAATCTCCCAGTATTCTTCATCACCTGATAATACGAAATCAATGGCTTTCATATTCAGCGCTTTAATTTCCTGAGCCATATGCGCCACGGTCCACACCGCAGGACGGGTCAATGAACCCGTATCTGACTCCATGCCGCCCAGCAAGGCTGAAAACAGGGTTGATTTCCCGGCACCATTGACACCGGTTAGGCCAATTTTCCATCCTGGGTGTAACTGCATCGACGCTTTTTGAAATAAAACACGTCCACCGCGACGTATAGATAACTGGTCTAACTGAATCATTGAGAAATCAAAGCTAAGAAATAAGATGCGCCTATTCTAAAGGAAAGCCCTGTGAAAATGAAAAATCTTACCGGTTTTGCTGAAATGATTGTGCTTTTCATCTCTGTCAATTCATCTGGGATAGACGCATAAGTTGAGTAAAAGCTCTATTTTATGCATGAACAGTGGTTTATAGTTCAGGCTGATGGAGCAAAAAATATCATAGAGTCAAATAAAAATGAAAAAGGGATGTTTAATTTTATCGGCACTGGGCATTTTGGTGTCGACTTCAACTCAAGCCAGAGTGAATGTCTGTGTTTTTGATTTACTGGGGAAATCTGGTGAGTCTTACAAACTGCTGGAGGAATGGGCGCTGGCAGCAAAAGGCTGGGGTGCCGAAATTCAGCTAAGCGCTTATCAGGATGAAGCCAAGGTCGATCAGGACGTCAAAGCCGGAAAATGTGATGCCTTCTATATGACCTCAATGCGTGCCCGGGCTTATAACAAATTTGCTGGATCGATTGATGCAATTGGCGGCGTGCCGAATAATGACATTGCCATGAAAGCCATCAGCTATGTACTGGATAAACGCAATAGCAAACGCCTGATCACCCAGATTGGCAAAGAAAAATTCGAAGTGGCGGGTATTGGTCAGATTGGCCCAGCCTATATTTTTGTTCGTGATCGTACTCTAAATAAACTGGAACAGGTCAAAGGCAAGAAATTTGCCGTGCTGCATTATGACTATGCGCAAAAAATCATGGTCGACCGGATTGAAGCAGTACCGGTCATGTCGGAAATTTCCAATTTTATTCGCAAGTTTAATCAGGGCGAAGTGGATATTGTCGCTGCACCGGCTTATGCATTTAAACCGCTGGAATTACAGAAAGGACTAGGCCGTCAAGGCGCAATGATTAATTTTCCGGTGATTAATGTCACTGCTGATCTGATTATTCGTCAGGAAAAGTTTCCGGCAAGCTTTGCCGCACAATCCCGAAACTGGTTTGTGAAACAGTTACCGCGCAGCTTTGCCATGGTCAAGCGCATGGAAGCTGAGATTCCAAGCAAATATATTCTGAATCTAAGCCGTGAAGATCGTGTGGCCTACCAAAAGATTCTGCGTGATGGGCGGATCGATTTAACCAAACAGGGGATTTATGATCAGGGCATGATGAACGTATTGAAACGCGCGCGTTGTACGGTAGAAAGAACCAATTTTGAATGTTCGATTGGTGGCGAATAAATCTGAAATCATGTATATCTTTGTAACTATATCTGGGTAAATGTAATTATAAGAAAGCAGTTTTAAATATTAAGATATTGATATTTAAATATATATTTAAAAATAACTTAGGCAACTATTGCTGATTTATCTTTATAGGCCAAAATGCCGGTTTTAAATGGAGTAAATGCTCTATTTTTTTTAATTAAACTTGCTTAATATTTGTCCCGTGTACGGACACTCAGCGAATAACAAGATTTCAAAGGATAACTACAATGAAAAAAACACTCTTATCATTGGCTGCATTCTCTGCATTTGGTTTTGCAAGTGCGGCGCATGCAGAAAAAGTCGATATCTGTGTGTTTGACTTACTGGGTAAATCCGGTGAGTCTTTCCAGATGGCACAAGAATGGGCACTGGCTGCAAAAGGCTGGGGCGCAGAAATTAATCTGATTGCCCGTCAGGATGAAGCGGTTGCCGACAATGACTTCAAGGCCGGTAAATGTGATGGCGTGTTTATGACCGCCATGCGTGCCCGTCAATACAATAAATTTGCCGGTTCTATTGATGCACTGGGTGGTGCACCAAGTAATGCTATTGCCCAGCGTGCGATCAGTTTTGCTCTCGACAAACGTAATGCAGGCAAAATGGTGACCAATATGGGCGGCAAAAAATATGAAATTGCCGGTATTTCTCCGCTGGGTTCGGCATTTATTTTCGTCCGTGACAAGAATATCAATTCGATTGAAAAAGCCGCAGGGAAGAAATTCGCCGTACTCGGCTATGACGATGCCCAGAAAATCATGGTACAGCGCGTCGGTGCACAGGCCGTCATTTCCGATGTGTCCAACTTTGTGGCCAAATTTAACAATGGTCAGGTGGATATGGTGGGTGCGCCTGCCTATGCCTACAAGCCATTAGAAATCTATAAAGGTCTGGGTAATAACGGCGCGATGTTTAATTTCCCGGTGCTGCATGTGACGTCTGATTTTGTGATTCGTCCAGAAAAATTCCCCGCAGGTTTTGGACAGAAATCGCGTGACTGGTTTATCAAAAACCTGCCAAAGAGCATGGCCATGATCAAACGTCTGGAAGCCGGTATTCCGTCGAAATATAAAATGAACCTGAACGTTGAAGATAAAACCAAGTATCAGAAAATGTTACGTGATGGCCGGATGGACATGACCAAACGTGGAATCTATGATGCCAGCATGATGTCAGTATTAAAACGTGCCCGTTGTTCTGTCGATAAGGCCAACTTTGAATGTTCAATGGCTGGCGAATAATCTGATTTTTAAAGCAAAAAGCTTAGAGTGATCTAGGCTTTTTTTATGGCTGAACCAGGTCAGATCTGCCATTGTGCAGCAAATAAAATAGCTTAAGCTTAATCTAAATATTAAATTCGAATGTTTCATATAAAAAACAATCACATGTGACTAAAACTTCAATAACAAAAACAAGCGATAAGGAAATGAAGATGATGCATAGAGGATGGAAAGTACTGGCATTGGCTACAGCGACACTGGCTGTTTCAGGTCTGGCGCAAGCCAAACAGGTGATTTGCGTATTTGATCTGGTCGGTAAAAACGGTGATGTCTATAGTGTGATGAAAGACTATCAGTTGGCGGCCAAAAACTGGGGGGCAGATGTCGAATTGCGGGTGAATACTAATGAAGCCGTGGTCGCAGAAGATTTTAAAGCCGGGAAATGTGACGGCATTAGTGTGACTGGAATGCGTGGCCGTCAATTTAACAAGTTTACCGGTTCTCTGGATGCAATCGGGGCTATCACCGATCTGAATCTGGCGGTTAAAGTCATGCAGGGCCTGGCCAGTCCCACCTTCGCCAAACAAATGCTGCAAGGTAAATATGAAATTGTTGGAGTGATTCCGGTAGGTGATGCTTTTCTGTTAGTGAACGACCGCAGTATCAATACTGTTGCCAAAGCAGCCGGTAAAAAAATTGCGGTACTAAGCCATGACGAAGCACAAAAAATCATGGTACAGCAGGTTGGTGCACAAGCAGTGAGTGCCGAAATCAGCAATTTTGCCAGTATGTTTAACAATGGTCAGGTGGATATTATCGGTGCACCAGCTGCAGCATTTAAGCCTTTAGAATTACATAAAGGGTTGGGTAGTAAAGGTGCGATTGTGAATTATCCGGTATTGCAGGTTACAGGTAATATTATTATCCGTCCTGATAAATTCCCGGCAGGATACGGACAAAAATCACGTGAATGGGTCAAGAGCCAGTTACCACGTGCCTTTGGTATTTTGGGTAAAATGAAAGCGGATATTCCTTCGAAATACTGGATGGATATTCCTGCGGCAGATAAACCAGGTTATCAGAAAATGATGCGGGATTCCCGAATTGACCTGACCAAACGCGGCGTTTATGACAAACGCATGATGAAATTGCTGTGGCAATTCCGTTGCAAACAGAATCCGACAAATTTTGAATGTGCCTTACAGGATGAGAACTACAAATAATCCTGATAAAATTACTCTGATTTGACTTTTAATCTGTAGAGACTGACCATATATTGAGTGTGCTATACTTAAATATGGTCTTTTCTTTTTAAAGACATTCCATTCAACAGAGGAATCCGCCATGAATGCCCAAGCGCTTGTGCTCACCGACAATGCCGCAAATAAAGTACGCCAGTTGCGTGACAGTGAAGGTAACCAAGACTTAATGCTCCGTGTCTATGTGACCGGTGGCGGCTGTTCAGGTTTCTCTTATGGCTTTAACTTTGCAGAAAGCCAGAATGAAGATGATGCAGAATTCGCCAATGGCGATGTTAAAGTCCTGGTCGATTCACTGAGTTATCAGTATCTGGTTGGTTCGGTAGTAGATTATTTAGAAGGTCTGGAAGGCTCACGTTTCGTGGTACAAAACCCGAATGCGACCACGACCTGTGGTTGTGGATCTTCATTCTCGATCTAAATCCATGCATAAAAAAAGTCCTCTCAATGAGGACTTTTTTTATGCATGGAAAAAGTTTAGCTATCCAGTTTTACCGCTTCAAGCAGGTCAAAGATCACGCTGGTGACATCCTGACTCAACTCGCGGTTATTAAAAATTTCATAGGCGCTAATGGTAATGTCGGTATCACTTGGTAACAGACGCTGTTCTTCTTCGATCAGGTCATTAATCGGCAATAAGGTCTGTTTGATTTCCAAATGCAGAATATCTTTATATTCCAGATTTTCATCGTCGAGTTCAATCAGTTGTTCATTGAAATAAGGCAGCAAAATCGAATGAAGATAGGGTTGGATGTCCTCGATATCAAAGATCTCGATATCACGGGTTTCATCAATCGTACTAATGTGGTCATTTACTTCAATTAAAATATGGTAGTAACTCACACGAATCTCCAAAGATGGCCTAAACAATGTAGCCAATCACAATAACATGAAATCAGAATAGAGTGTTTTTTATAATACTTATACACTTAAATTAATTAAGGAATTCAAGCTGATCACTTAACGGTTATAAAGCAAGGTCTTGTCTGCAGGTCGTAGCTGAAAGTGTTGCAGATTCTGTTTACCCAGCACCGGATACATCAGTGCTTCCGGGTCATTATGGTGATACAAACCCAAGGCATGTCCGAGTTCATGTGCCAGAGTCAGGCGGAGATCATCTTCTGCATCAAACTGATAAACCTGAATTTGATTGCCCATAAATACACCTTTATGAAATTCGCGGGCAGGGAAACGCTGCTGGGCTTGAATGATATTCTGCTGATGGTTTTGCAGACCATGTTGATGCATGGAAACATTCATATTAAAGGAATTTTGCTGTTCCTGCAGGTACTGAAGTTCCCGTTGAAAATTTTCCGATTTGCGCTGTAAAGCCAAGACTTCATATTCAATCTGCTCACGCTCATAAGCAGATAAATTCGGCTGACGGCGTCGTTGCTGTAAGGCCTGAAATTCACTATTGATCTGATCTCTTTGCTGGATCAGGCGTTGCTGCTGACTTTCCAGATGCTGATGGGATGCTTCCAGGTTTTTGACCTGACGTTGATACTTGGCGTCATCTGCCAGCAACTGTTTTTCGACTTTCTTTAAGGCATCATAGTCTTGCTGGCGCTGATCATAGATCAGGTGAATACTCAGCCTAGCATTTTCATCATAGACCATCAAATCGTCACGATTGCTTCCCTGATGCCAGATCTCGATGGCTTCCTTGCTCAGTTGAATCACTTGATCTTTACTCAGTCCAAAGCCTGAATCGACCTGATCAATCCGGAAACGTAAGCGGGTATCGAAAGGATGCGTCAAGCGATCAGCCAGCGAGTTATAGCGCAGTTGAGGATGGGTTTTGGCCTGCATATGCAGATAGGCAGACATGATCAATCCCACCACGAGCAGACAGAGCAGAAGACGCATATTTTTTATTTAAATGTTTATTTTTTAAAAATATAGCTTAATTTTAATACTTTTCCCATGCCTATTTGCTTTGCTGCCCCACTTTTGGGTAAAGCCCTAATTCGCCCAGAGCCTGCTGTAAAATTTCAAGGCGAATGGCCGGATCTATACCATTTTGCATCTGCATATTGAGTGAAAATGCCACGATTTCAGCCTGCGGTGTTTCAACCCAGCCGGTGAGCCAGCCGACTTGCGGTTCCACATCCATGCCCCAACCGGATTTGACATATAGTCGATAAGCTTTCCGCTCCTGTAAAAATAACATGGCTTTGACTTGTTGCTGGACTTGAGGATCAAAGGCCAGTTGCTCTCGGGCCAACGCAGAAACAAATTGGACTTCCTGTTTTGGAGTAACTTTCAAAGGGCCTACCAACCAGAAGTTATCGACCTGTTGACCAATCTACTGATTACTAAATTGGATGCGTTGTACTTCCTGTTGCATCAGTTCAAGGCCAATACGACGTGCCAGTTCCTGATAAACGGGTACAGCAGACGCTTGCATGGCTTGGCCGAGAGTCATGTCTTTTTCCCAAGCTGAAAAACTGCGTTTCTTGCCATCCCATTTAAAAATTTCATTGGTTGTGGCTTTGCCATGTTGCAGGCCAATCAGGGCATTGAGCATTTTAAAGGTAAAGGCAGGAACATATTCGGTACCTGCACGACTTGAATCATTGCCATAGACCTGTACCTGTTGACCACGCTGAATCACTAAAACGCCAGAGCTTTGCGCCTGATCAAATAATTGGGCAATGGCTTGAGTCGATTGAGTCGAAGTGATATGAGATGGGGAAGATGAAACAGGTAAGGTACACGCCGTCAGGCTCAAGCAATTAAGTAAAGGCAGAAAAATCAGAGTTTTCATGGGTTCAGGGTATTTTAATGTTTGATTTAACTTAAACAGCTTTTCCTGAAAATACGATCAAATTTTGGTAATTTTTATTTTATTCCTTCAAGTCGAAACATAAAAAAACCGCGCGAAAGCGCGGTTTTTTCAGTTAAAGCGACAAATTATTTTTTGTCATCTTTCACTTCAGTGAACTCAGCATCTACAACGCCGTCGTCCGCTTTTTGAGATTGACCTTCGCCGCCTTGGAATGCATTCGGGTCAAAACCTTGCGCACCGCCTTGGCCTTGCGCTGCTTCATATGCACGTTGTGTAATTGGCATGATGATGTTTTGCAGCGCTTCAGTTTTCGCTTTGATGTCTTCAACGTCATTTTCTTTAGTTGCAGCTTCAAGCTCAGAAACCGCAGTTTCGATTGCAGTTTTTTCGTCTGCAGTCACTTGTTCACCAAGATCTTTCACTGCTTTTTGTGAAGAAGCAACTAAAGCATCCGCTTCGTTGCGTGCTTTTGCAAGCTCTTCAAATTTACGGTCTTCTTCAGCATTCGCTTCAGCATCTTTGATCATTGCTTCGATTTCAGCATCAGACAAACCTGAGTTTGCTTTAATCTGGATCGATTGCTCTTTACCAGTGCTCTTGTCTTTCGCAGATACTTTCAATATACCATCAGCATTGATGTCGAAAGATACTTCAATTTGTGGCACACCACGTGGCGCAGGTGGGATGTCGCCTAACTGGAAGTTACCCAACAATTTGTTTTGCTGCGCCATTTTACGTTCACCTTGGTAAACTGAAATGTCTACAGCAGGCTGGTTGTCCGCAGCAGTTGAGAACACTTGAGATTTCTTTGCAGGAATCGTGGTGTTTTTCTCGATGATTGCAGTCAACACGCCGCCCATAGTTTCAATACCAAGTGTCAACGGAGTTACGTCAAGTAGAAGTACGTCAGTTTTGTCACCTGAAAGTACCGCACCTTGAATCGCAGCACCCATTGCGACTGCTTCGTCAGGGTTTACGTCTTTACGTGGCTCTTTACCGAAGAATTCTTGAACCTTCTGTTGAACCATTGGCATACGAGACTGACCACCCACCAGGATCACGTCAGAGATGTCAGAAGTCGAAAGACCCGCATCTTTAAGCGCAATACGGCAAGGTTCAATGGTACGCGCAACCAGGTCAGCAACCAGACCTTCAAGTTTTGCACGTGTTACGTTGATCACTAAGTGTTTAGGACCAGTCGCATCAGCAGTGATGTATGGAAGGTTGATTTCAGTTGCATTTGAAGAAGAAAGCTCGATTTTCGCTTTCTCCGCAGCTTCTTTTAAACGCTGTAACGCCAGTGGATCTTGTTTCAGGTTAAAGTTTTGTTCTTTCTTGAACTCTTCAACCAGGAACTCGATTAACGCGTTATCGAAGTCTTCACCACCTAGGAATGTATCACCGTTAGTCGACAATACTTCAATTTGCTGGTCGCCATCAAGGTCCGCAATTTCAATGATTGAAACGTCGAAAGTACCACCACCCAAGTCATAAACCGCGATTTTACGATCGCCTTCTTTCTTGTCCATACCAAACGCAAGTGCCGCAGCAGTTGGCTCGTTGATGATACGTTTAACTTCTAAACCTGCAATTTTACCTGCATCTTTAGTTGCTTGACGCTGTGCATCGTTGAAGTAAGCAGGAACAGTAATAACAGCTTCAGTTACGGTTTCGCCCAGGTAATCTTCAGCAGTTTTCTTCATCTTTTTCAAGATTTCAGCAGAAACCTGTTGTGGCGCCAATTTTTTGTCGTTGACATCAACCCAAGCATCACCGTTGTCAGCTTTGATGATTTTGTAAGGAACCAGACCGATATCTTTTTGTACCGCTTGGTCTTCATAACGACGACCGATCAAACGTTTGATCGCGAACAATGTATTTTTCGGATTCGTTACTGCTTGACGCTTTGCAGATTGACCTACCAGAATTTCGCCATCTTTATAGGCAATAATAGATGGAGTGGTACGCGCGCCTTCAGCGTTTTCGATTACTTTAACTTTGTCGCCTTCAAGTACTGCAACACATGAGTTTGTAGTACCTAAGTCAATACCAATGATTTTAGCCATTTGGATGTTTCCTCTAAAATTTTTTTGTGATTTACACTTGTTATCCGATATGAGAGCCGTTCGATTTTTTTCAAGTAAAATTTTTGAAAAATTTCACAAACTCCCGAATTTATTTGGCTTAAGCGCCGACCATCACCATGGCAGGACGCAATAAGCGACTGTTAAGCGTGTAGCCTTTTTGCAAAACAGTCCCAATTTCATTTGCTTTGGCATTTGGATCAATCCCGACTGCCTGATGCAGATCCGCATTGAAACCGTTGTTGGTATCCACTGCCACAACCCCAAATTTCTCCAAGGTATGCAATAAAGATTTAAGGGTCAGTTCAACACCTTCACGCAATGGTGTTTGCTCTTCACCTGCAGCCACAATGGCACGTTCCAGATTGTCGACTGTTTCTAGAAGCTCTTTAGAGAACTTTTCCAGAACTGTATCTTTATGCTTTTCAGATTCACGCTGAATACGTTCAACACTCTTTTGTGCTTCATAAACTGCATTGGCGGTACGGGCTTTTTCTAACTTTAAATCACCTTCAAGCTGCGCAATCTGCTCTTGTAAAGACTCAACGGAAACTTCAGCCTGCTCGGTTTCAGCTTGAGTTTGCGCTGTATCTTGTTCCGCTTGCTCTTGCTCAAGTTGTTGAGCTTGCTCGTTTTGCTCAGTCGCCATTGATTTACTCCGTTTAAATGGGTTCTTAAACATGTACAGTCCTTAGGCCTCAGTGTTCACTGCGTTTATGCTGAACTGCCATGGTTGTGAAGTTCTTGATTACCTAAAGAAATCGGGGCAGGGTGTAAAAATTCAAGCGTCGACCCAGATTAAATTTAAGATTTATACAAAATACTGAATCCAGCGGATAGCAGAACAAGCTATTCAGAACACAACAGCAGGATAGGATGAGAATAAAATACACGGACATCAGCAGCGATGAATCCGAATTTTGAACTGAATAGATTTAATTAGCGACTAAATCTAAGAATTAAGTATTTGAAAATAAATATAAAAAATGAATAATCGTATTTTTGAATCAAATTAATAATTTTAATCCGTTTTAAGTATTGGTAAAAAAATTGCATCATACTTCTATTAACAGCGACCTTGTTCAGAGGAGAGAGCCGAACCGGGTTGCTGTTGCCCTATTTTAGAGTTGCTTTTTTCAAGCTGAGTATCCCCAAAACTCAGCTTTTTTTTGCCTATTTATTTATTAGACATAAAAACGATTAATATCTAAGCAATAAAGTCTTTCACAATAGATGAACTTTTGATTAATATTTATTCTAGATTCTATCGCTGTAGTTTCTTCTTATTTTGAAATGTGTTTTCGTGGCTTATCCTGTTCTCTAGATAAGCCTTTTTTTGTCCAGAATTTACCTTTTTTGAATTTGTTGGAATCAGTCGTCTCTATTTTAGCGGTTTGTAAGATAAAACTTACAGCTTGGATAGTGAATGTCCGCTTCATGAGAGCAAGTTGATTCGATAGGATAATTTATATAGAGAATAGGATGTTCTGGTTGAATTGCTGAGAAGCATAAGCAAAGTGGAAGTTCGTTTAACATAACCCTCTGCAAAGGCCCTAAAGAAATTTTCTTTAGGGCCTTTGTCTATCTGGCAGCTATCTTTTTCCATTTAAAAAGCCCAGTCTGGGCTTTTAATACAGAAAATGATTCAAGTCTTAATCGCGACGATCGCGTGAACGTTGTTCTTGATGACGTCGGTTGTCATTCCAGCGTTGATTAGAACGATTTTGCTGGACTTTTTTACTGCGTTGATCTGTTACACGTTTACGCTCCAGATCCTGACGACGTTTACGTTCTGCCTCTGCCTGTTTTTGCCGTTGCGTCATGATATTTTTACGTTGCTGTTCATGGCGCTGTCGTTCCAGTTGGCTTTTACGTCGATCCAGCTCTAACTGTCTTTTACGATCCTGCTCCCAATTGCGATGTTGTAATTCCTGTTTACGTCGATCCAGTTCAATGCGTTTGCGTTGCTGTTCATATTCCCAACGTTGCCGCTCATAGCGACGATCTTGTTCATAACGCCGGTCCAGTTCATAGCGACGGTCATAACGCTGATCATAGCGGCCATCATAATAGCCACCATCTTCAGGAAATGCGACGCAGCCTACAGCTAAAAATGCAGTCGCCAAAGACAGAGCTAGAATTTTGCTAGCCATAGGCATCCTCCCGATTTGTAATAAAAAATATACTTAAGCTCGCAAAAGTACGTCAAAAATAACCTTTAAACGGTCAATGACATCTTTTATAAATGAGGGTAACGTATCGAGTAGAAGCTATATGTACATTGATATTAAGACTTATATAAGAATATGGTCACTGAAACGCTAATCGTGTAGAAACTATGAAGAATTAAGAGAATAAGGACTAAAAATAATGACTGTGAATCCTCCGGTTCTGAAAAGTGTGATGGAAAAGGGACAAGGGACGGCAGCGCGTATGCTGGACCGCTTACCTGGCATTGCACAGGAAGCATTAGTTAAGGCTCTGGATTATCCTCATGTTTATCCTGATTTAGATCCATTGGTTAAATGCCTGATGGCCATCCAGATAAAACAGGGGCATAGCAGTTTTATCAGTGAGGATCTGGCTCATTCGCGCACATTGTTTGATGCACGCATGAAAGCGATCGCGGCTAAACCAACTACTGTCAAAGTCATCGAAGAGCTGCGCCTGCCTTTGCAAAGTGGCAGCATCTTTGCCCGGCATTATCATCCAGCTCCACAAAAGAAGTTGCCGATGGTGATTTTTTATCATGGCGGTGCATTTATGGTGGGCGGTCTGGACAGCCATGATGAATTCTGTCGCTTGCTGGCAGTACATGCCAAAGTGCAGGTGCTAAGCGTGGCTTATCCGCTGACGCCAGAATTTAGCCCCTTGCAGATGGTACAGGTTTGTGAAGATGCCTTGGCTTGGGCACATCAGCATAGTAACCAACTAAAAATCTATAAAAATCGTATTGCCGTAGCAGGGGACAGTGCGGGCGGAAATCTGGCTACTGTGGTGGCACAGCGCAGTGCAGGTAAATCTTATGCCGCACGAGCACAGCTTTTGCTTTATCCGGCGGTCGACTTTAAAAGTCGCCATCCTTCTTTTTATGCCTATAAAGATGGACTGGTACTTTCGGAACAGGATATTGATCTGGTGACCTTCATGTATGCCCAAACCCATCAGATTGAACTGGATGATCCGCTGATTTCACCTACTTATGGTGAATTGCGGAATTTACCGCCAAGTTATGTAATTACCGCACGCCATGATGTCCTGCATGATGAAGGTTCAATCTATGCACATAAACTACGTCAGAATGGCGTGAGTGTTCATTATCATGAATATACCGATCAGGCACATGGTTTTATCAACCTGACGCCGATCTCTCGCCGTGCCAAAAAATATGTGATTGAGATCAGCAAAAACTTCCGCAAATTCTGGGACAAAAATAGTTAAATCCAAGGCGCGAGCGCAAAAGGTGTTTCTCATGAAACACCTTTTTTTATAGCTAAGTTTTTATCAGTTCTTATACTTTGCTGTTGATCTGGGCTTCAGGAAAGATCAGATTGAATTTGGGGACATAAAAGCTTTGCAGCAATTTGGCTTTGGAAAAGTCTGGAAATATATTCTCGGCATCTTGCCACTCTACTTGCGAGAGTTTAGAGAGGTGACCGCGGAACTGTGGACTAAACTGAAAACGCTGCCCTTTCCAGGCTTGCTGAATCTTCAGCATAGACGCTGGAATATGATGACTATTAATGTAGAACTGGCGTGCAGATTTGGTTTTCTTCAGCCGAATCGTCATATGCTGGTTTTGATGCTGAATCTGACACAGCACTTCCTGATCCTTTTCCTGCCATTCAAACTGCGCATGTTCTTTGGGAATGCCCCATAAATGCTGACCGTGTACCACAGACTCATGGGTAGACACATAAATTTTAGGAATTGAGCTGAGGCTTCGTTTACTAATTAAAGGATGATCCAGAATCAGTAACTCATCATAAGGGCCAATCGGCGAAGCGTGATAACGCACCAATAAGACTTGGACCATACGACCCAGCGGAGAAGGCGCAATACGGAACTGTTTTGCTTGCTCAATAAAGCTTGGGGTCAGCCAATAATTCAGAATAAAACCCTCACCCTGCAAACGCCAAGGTGGAAACTGGTGGATATTTTGCTCCTGTAATAATGCATGCTTCATTCTTATTCTCTTGTCTTTAGTCGGCAGGTCACTGCATTATGAGTTATAAAAGATTAATATATAGTCATTCACAACCATTACTTCTAAGTAGATGAGTTAATAAATGTTAAAGAAATCATTATGTGTCATCGCACTTGCTGCGGTCAGTCTGCCAAGCTTTGCTGAAAATACGATTATTGAGATGAAGACTTCATCTGGAAATATTGAAATTGAACTCTTCAATGACAAAGCACCAATCTCGGCAAAGAACTTCGAAAGCTATGTAAAGAGCAACTTCTATAAGGATACGATTTTTCACCGCGTCATTCCAGGTTTTATGGTGCAGGGTGGTGGCTTTGATGTGAACATGCAGGAAAAAGCCAATACCAAAGCACCCATTAAAAACGAATCATCGAATGGTCTGCAAAATAAACGCGGTACTTTAGCCATGGCCCGTACCAATCAGCCGGATTCTGCCCGAGCACAATTCTTTGTAAACCTGGTCGATAATGATTTCCTGGATCGTTCTGCTAGAAATGCCGGCTATGCGGTATTTGGTAAGGTCACTAAAGGCATGGATATCGTCGATCAGATTGCCAAAGTACCTACCCGAAACTATGGAATGCATCAAAATGTGCCGGTGAACCCTGTAAAAATCACCAGTGTGACGATTAAAGCACCAGTCGTAAAAAATTAGGCATAGAATAAAGCAGAAATATTTAATTTA
Organism: Acinetobacter sp. NPDC052428; assembly: GCF_044547685.1. GTDB lineage: Bacteria > Pseudomonadota > Gammaproteobacteria > Pseudomonadales > Moraxellaceae > Acinetobacter > Acinetobacter lwoffii_G. Next base: position 155 of record NZ_JBIUAT010000021.1, on the reverse strand, counting down.
TATTTCTGTTTTAAAAATATGTACTTATGTAATGAATTGTATGGAATTGAACCAATTTGGTGCATAAAAATAAAACACTCGTGATTCCTGTGCGTTAAAAGCGCTTGCACGTGTAAGAAATTGCCCTATAATGAGCACATACCGACGAGATAGAC
>NZ_JBIUAT010000020.1:0-56244 GCF_044547685.1 Acinetobacter sp. NPDC052428 | reverse complement strand
TGGGTAAATGCTCGTGGCAAACGCCTGCAAGGTCTGGTGAATCGCAGGAAAATTGAAATGGAGTTATTTTTAAAATGACTCTAAATCTATTATGGCAATATAAACACTGGATCGCAATTGCGGTCTTTTTTGTTTTATGGGTCGGGCAAATTGCCTATACCAACCACTTAGGCGGGAAGCTACGCAAAGCCAGTGAGCAATGCACAGCGAAAATTCAACAGATAGAACAAAAGCATCTTAAGGCTCTAACTGAAAAACAAAATCAAATTAACCGGATGAGTGCGGATTATGAAGCAACAAAATCAGAGCAGCGCGTACAAGTCGAAACTGTTACGCGTGAAGTGCAAAAGATCATTGATCGTCCCGTGTATCTCAACCATTGCTTTGATGATGACGGCCTGCAGCAACTCAACTCACTTATCGTTAGTGGTGCCGGCCAACCTCCTTGAGCCTTGTCCTGATTTACAGAAATTAGAATCAGGGCAGGGTAAGGTTGCTTTAGTCTGGTCTATTGATGTAGTGGCTAAATATAACGACTGCAAAGCGCGTCATGCTGCAATTGTGAAAACCATTAGATAAAACTGAATGATTCACCAGAAAGCAATATTCTAATAAAATAAATAAATGCCCTCTAATGAGGGCTTTGTTTTTTACTTTAATAAATAATTATTGGCTGCACAGCTTATTCGATTTCAACAAAGATACATTTCACTGCCTGTGTTCAGTGTGTGAACTGAAAAGCCCTTCAGGTAGGGTCTGTGAAAATTATTTCACTGAGTGAATATTGAAAATAACTGATTTTAAGTTAATTAATCAGGACGATACTCTATTTGATTTTGAGTCATAACTTGAACGTCAGCAAGCAAGGCTATTACAAAATTATCAAATAAAATCATTGGATCTGCATCATTGATTATGATTTTGGTATCAGATAGCAATTTCCTTGCTTGAAATAATAAATTACTTACTTTTATCGAATAATCATACCAAGCTTGCAAATCATCCTTTATAAGATTTTTATGGAAAATATTATTTGTTAAATTGGAATAGTCAACTAAAAAAGAATTTACAATCCCAAGAAGCTCTTTCAAATTCTTATTAAACCCTTCATAGCCCTCATCTTTAGAATATAGTATTAAAATATTTGCATTTAATTTTTCCAGAATCAGTTTCGTATTAAATAGCTTTTCAAGAGTCCTCAAGCTTGAAGTAAGATTTTTAATTTCATCTTCTCTGTTTTCATACTCATCATGTTCTATATTCCTAATAAGCAAAAGTAAATCTAGCACAACCCTCTGAGATCGTAAGTTTAATATTTCATTCTTAATCTCATATAGATTGTTAACCACCTCCTTTAAGTCCTGAATCTTAGAGCCATATTCAGCTTGTAGCCTCCATTGGCTATAAATTAAATATGCTATATATGACGCCATAAGTGTGGTTAGTGCACTTAATAACGATGCAACTATTGTCCACGTGTCTTTCAATGAAATTGCTGATCCTTGAAAGTCAAAAATAATCCAAGTAAAAGCAAATAAAAACAATGTGGCTACAAAAGTCATAGCAAGTGTATTTAACACAATATTATTAATATTAGTCACCTTTCCACCCGTCCACCATATCCGCCCAATCCTGCATCATCTTTATTTTCCAAGATGCTTATCATCAATCACATATTGTCCAAAACTATCTATCCAGCCTTGAATAGATGTCTCCCATACATAAGTACGGGTTTTAAGTTTCTTCACTATAGTCAGATCCTTGATACCAAAATGTGTACTTCCTTCCGGTAACTCATCCCAGTCTACTTTTCCATTCTCAGTAAACCAGTCTTCCCAAGCTAATTGGATATCATGAGCTACAAAACGTTTATTTGAATTATCCCAGGCGAATGGATTATTGCTATTTAACTTATTTACATGCAGGCGTTTAAAGTATTTATTGTTTTGGTGAATCTCAATGAATACATCCAGGTGCTTTTTAATGAAATCAAATTCAACATTAATTTCACTTTCATCTTCAAAGGCATCATCTTTATCCACCAATGCCATGTAGCGCTGTTTTTTACTCCATTCTTTGTAATAACTATTATAGTTATCTTCCGCAACACGGATCGCTTCCTCAAACTCTAATCGGGTACCGCGTTTTTTAAGATTCACATATCGCTTAAGGGTATTCCATGATTCATGAAGAGTGATAGTCTGCAGCTGAGGAATGGTAAAGCCATCTTCTGCATAACGGGTCGCAGCTTCATGGCGTAAATCATGGAAGCGCAAATCGCTAATACCACACGCATTACATGCCCGGGTGAAGTAAGTCGACACGGTGCGCGTATTCACTGGAATTAAAAGATTCTTGTCATATCCCAAGGCAAGCATTCGATCTCGGACTTCTGGTTTCATAAACTCATCAATCATATTGATGGCTCTTGGTTCCATGTGAGCATACTTATGATTACCCAAGGATCCATTCGGATTCTTAGCATCTCTGACTAACCACTGACAATTCAGATCATCGTAATCATCCAGGCGCAATGAACACAGCTCATCTTCACGGCGGGCAGTGTAGAGGGCAAACCACATGATCAGATGCATCGGCGTTGAATTCTTGACACGTTTCCAGCTTTTATAAAAATAGTTGGTCAGCATCTGAAGTTCTTCAGCTGTTGGTAAGCGGTCACGCTGTTTTGAACGGGTGACGATCCGCGACTTCTGAAGGCCAATCATGGCTTTTTCAAATTCGATTAGTACCGTTTCTAAAGGTTCGCCCCATACAAATTCTGCATGAACGATAACAGCCTTGATATGGCTTAAATCCTTTAGGATGGTGGCAGGTGCAACACCATCAGTTCCTTTAACTGGATCGCCTTTTCTTCGCATAATTGCATAATCAGAAAAGTCTTGTCGTGTTAAAGAATAGATATTCTTCTCAGAAATATCTAAACTAGCGATGTGCTGTAGTGCTCCAGTTTTTGTTCTGGCAAAGCTGTCCGCTTCTTCCAAATACTGATAAATGAACTCCCTGAGCGTTTTGTGCTTTATTTGCACCGCCGGATTCAACATTTTTTCAGGGTGCAATTCGATTTCTGCTTCCGTGCGTTTGATCCAGTCCTCAGCTAATGACTTTTTGCTGAAGGTCTTGGATTGTTTAAATTCAGGGTAGCCTTGACGTTGTACACGGACTTGAGCTCTATACCGGGTTGTGCCGTCTTTTGTTTGTCGCTTAGTGACTGTTCCCATGAATTTGCACCATTAAAATATTGGGGTGCAAGTAGGGTGCAATCAAAGGACACTAAAAGTCAATACGAAGCGACTAAACGAAGTTAAACGAGGTTAAAGATTTTGAGCAAAAACAATGTAATTGAAGAATTGTTTGGAAGATCAATAGATAGGAAGCTTTGGGTGGCCCCCATGGCAGGTGTGACCGACCGACCGTTTAGAACCTTGTGCAAATACTTTGGTGCAGGCCATGCGGTCAGTGAAATGATGACGTCTGACAAAACTTTGCGCATGAGTAAAAAGAGCTTATATCGTGCCAATTTTGATGGAGAGCTGGCACCGATTTCAGCGCAGATTGCTGGTTCAGATCCCCATGATCTGGCTGAAGCGGCACGTTATCAGGTAGAGAATGGTGCACAAATTGTTGATATTAATATGGGCTGTCCAGCCAAAAAGGTGTGTAACCGACTCGCCGGTTCTGCTTTATTGCAGGATGAAGATCTAGTTGCACGCATTCTGGATGCAGTCGTTGCCGCAGTTGATGTGCCAGTGACCTTAAAAACCCGTCTGGGCTATTTGAACGGTCAGGAAAATATTATGCGTGTCGCTAAACGTGCTGAACAAGCCGGAATTGCAGCGCTAGCTTTACATGGCCGTACCCGTGAAGATATGTACCTGAATACCGCGCGTTATTCTTTAATCAAAGACGTAAAGGAAATGTTGAAGATTCCTGTGATTGCCAACGGTGATATCGACAGTCCGGAAAAAGCCAAATACGTGCTGGATTATACCGGTGCAGACGCAATTATGATTGGTCGTGCAGCACAAGGTCGCCCCTGGATTTTTCGTGAAATTGCCCATTATTTAAAAACCAGTCAACACTTGGATGCCCCGAGTATTGCGGAAGTTAAAGATGTACTGCTGGGGCATTTGACAGAATTATACGAGTTCTATGGCGAATATTCGGGCTGCCGGATTTCCCGTAAACATATTGCCTGGTACACCAAAGGTCTGCGTTCCAGCAACGAGTTTCGACAAAACATGTATCAGGTGGAAAATACCGCTGACCAGTATCGGGTGGTAGAAGATTATTTTAATGCGCTGCTAGAACATGGTTTAACCATGAATGATGTACAAGTCGAGCAGGTGAATTTACTGGAAACCAAGTAATGACGGGCAAAATTCAGCGAATCATGTAATATTTTTTGTGTGAAAACCCTACTTTTTTTATCTTGAGCAGGCGGATTTTTGCATTCTGTTTACACTTCAGCCTGTCTAATACATAGCACTAAAGTTTGTTCACTTAAACTGGACAGGACTTGGACATTGCTTACTCAAGCTTCCTCTATGATGAATCTATCCAGATATAAACCAGATGTGATCCATCTTGTTTATCGTCATCATTGAGGGAGATCTGTAATGACAAATACCAATCGTCCAGTCACAGAGTTTAGCCATAAAACGTCAACGGAATTGCCACAAGAACGCAGTGAAGGCCTGAATGTCAATCCGACTGATACCAATGCGCGTCCAGATTTGAATACCCCCGTGAAAGATAATCCTCGTGTTCCAGACATGAATGAAGGTGAGGATAATCTGGCTGCGACCAGTGCCGGTACTTTGGGTGGAGCTGCGGTAGGCGCAGTTGCAGGTTTAGTGGGTGGCCCTCCAGGTGCAGTGGTGGGTGGTATTATCGGTGGTGTCGTTGGTGGTATTGCAGGTAATGACATTGCAACGCCTGATCATGGAAAGCAGACAGATAATTACCAGCATCCAGAAAACTTGCCTGAGGCAGATAATTATCGACATCCAGATCATTTGAGTGCAGAAGATAATTACTGGAGAGATGAGTATCATAATCGCCCGTATTTCAATGAAACGCGTAGCACATATAGCGATCTAGATTATGATCGTGATTATCGTGGCGCTTATCGTATCGGTTATGAAAACCGTCCGATGTATGAGCATGATACGGATTTTGATCATGCCGAACCTGAACTGCGTACCAAGTGGGAACAATTGAAAGGTGAATCACGCCTCAATTGGGAAGAAGCGAAATTCGCGGTTAAAGATGCATGGCATCGTGTCACACGCTAATTCTAGATAAATTAACCCGAATCGCGGATAAGAAAATGACTTGAAAAATAAGAGGACTAGAGCCATCAGTTGAGTTACCACACAAAACCTAAAGCCCTAGTCCTGATGTTCAATAGTACCGAATTATTCTGCGTAATTGATGATTTCTTTCTGAAATTTGAAGCAACTTATTGGAAATTTCTCAAACAAAGCCATCATTCGTTAAGAGTCAGAACTGCACAACTTACACTTTCTGAAATTTGCTTTATTGCCATTTGGTATAAGTGCTCCCATTTCATTAATTTCAAAGCATTCTTCTCATGGTTGAAGCAGGATAAAAGTCATTTATTTAAAAGCTTACCCTGTTACCAAAGGGTGATTCACCTGATCAATATGCATCAATTAGCACTACATGCTTTACATGTAGCTGTAATGAAAGGTCAATATAAACAATATTTATGGATTGATTCAACGACTCTACCAGTCTGTAAAAATCAACGTATTCAACGTCATAAATCATTAGCCAAAATTGCATCCCGTGGTAAAAGCTCAATGGGCTGGTTCTATGGCTGTAAGTTACATGTTGTTATGAATCAATTCGGTGAAATCGTTCGTTCCGCTTTCTCCAATGGGCATATTGCTGACATAAAAATGGTTGAACATTTGGTTGAAGGTTTCGAAGCAAAGCTTTATGGTGATCGTGGCTATATTAGCCAGGAATTAAAAAATAGATTAAAAGAACAAGGTATTGATTTGATTACCTATCATCGAAAGAACATGCAGTCTGTACAAGTTTGTGCATCAGATGAATATCACTTAAGACAGCGCAATAAAATAGAACCGTTATTCAGTTTATTGAAAGGACAATATAATTTAGTGACGAGTAAAGCTCGTAGTATTCATGGATTTCTAAGTGGGATTTATGCTTCTTTATGTGCATACCAATTAACCCATCGAAATAAGCCAACAATTCAAATTATGAAATCATTGGCTTAAGCAGGATTCGGGTAAATTAAAAACCTCTCCATGTGGAGAGGTTTTTTATGATTCAATGATTAAAGATGCTTCATTTCCAGTATGAGCTGGTTAATCAGATCGGAAGCTTCCATTTCACGAATCTGCGCCACATTTGAACCTGCCCAGAATGCGCCATAACCTTGATCTCCATGTTTGGCGGCAGCCGCATGCAATTGCTTGGCCAGATCATAAGTATATGGATAAGCTGGAACATCCAGCCGATCGGGTATATCCACCTCAATATGCCAGTGGTTAATGATGCCGCGTGCAGGACGACCGGAAATACTGGCACTCACTTGAGTGAGTGGCTTTGAAAATAGTGCTTTACGATAAGCCTCGTTGGCATTGGAGGATTTGCATTGCACAAATGCAGTCCCAAGTTGCACGGCATCTGCACCGAAATCCATCATTTGACGTGCTTGTTCACCGGTCATAATCCCGCCAGCCGCTACAATCGGAAGGGAAGAATGCTGTTTGATTAGCTTGACCAGATTGGAGGTTTTAACTGAGGCATCAAATTTGGTTGAGAAAATTCCCCGGTGTCCGCCGGCCTCAATACCTTGCGCAATAATGATATCAATTCCGGCTGCTTCAATGGCTTTGGCTTCGGCATAATTAGTTGCAGATACCATGGTCAGAATCCCGGCCTGTTTGAGGGCTTGAATCTGATGCGGATGTGGAATCCCAAAATGAAAGCTGACAGCCCGTGGTTTGGTTTCCAATACCAGATTCAGGAAGTCGTCATTATCTTTAAAACTCGGATAAATACACTCCAAATGATCCGGTGCCTGAGCGCCATATTCGGCAAATTTATCTTTAAACTGTGCAATCCATGCCTGCGCTACAGCCTCATCTACAGGAACAGTGTCATGACAGAAAAAATTAACCTGAAAAGGACAGTCTGTCAGTTCCTGGGTCTTTAAAATCTGTTGTCGCGCTGCATCAATACTGCTGGCCCCCAGACCCAGTGAACCCAAGCCGCCCTGATTGGACACTTCGGCAGCAAGCTCGGGCGTAGAGACACCTGCCATCGGTGCCAAGAAAATAGGATGTTTAATTCCGAGATTTTCTAATAAAGACATAGATTTGCTCCTTGTTATGCTTTTACTTTGCCTTTGAGCACAAAATTAAGCAAATCATATTAGTTATTTTATTTTGAAATACTGCAGCATGGGTTACGTGTTATTTACATTTCTTGCGACACGCTACGTCGCCAAGAAGATAGAACTTTTATTAGCCTAGAATTGAACACTTTATAATAGCTTTTTGGTCACATATTCTCTGAGCTCATGTCTGATCGTATCCGTGAAAAACTGCAAATTTTAGCCGATGCTGCCAAGTATGATGTGTCTTGTTCATCTAGTGGTAGCAACCGTAAAAATAAAGACAAGGGTGTGGGCAATACCGGGAATGGTATCTGTCATAGTTATACCGAAGATGGCCGCTGTGTGTCCTTATTGAAAATTCTGTTCTCTAATGTCTGTATTTTTGACTGTTCCTATTGTGTTTCGCGCCGTTCCAATGACGTCCAGCGTGCAGCATTTACCGTGCAGGAAATCGTCGATCTGACCATGAATTTTTATCGGCGTAATTATATTGAGGGGCTGTTTCTCAGTTCGGGAATTTTTAAATCGGCCGATCACACCATGGAACGGATGCTACAGGTGGTCAAAAAACTTAGACTCGAAGAAAACTTTAATGGCTATATCCATCTGAAAACTATTCCGGGTGCATCACAGGAGATCATTACCGAAGCCGGACTGTATGTCGACCGTATGAGTATTAATCTTGAAATGCCGACGGAAGCGGGACTGCAAAAATTTGCGCCTGAGAAAACCCATGCCGAAGTACAAAAAGACTTGGGCATTGTACGCGACCGGTTGATCCAGCTCAAAGATGAACGCAAGCTGATCAAGTCAGTCCCCAAGTTTGTACCTGCCGGACAAACCACACAGATGGTGGTGGGCGCGCATAGTGAAACCGATCAGGATATTATTTTGATGGCTGATCGGCATTACAAGGAATTCAAGCTGAAAAGGGTGTATTTCTCTGGTTATATCCCGATTAATCCTGAAGATAAAGCCTTACCCGCCATCGGTTCAGCACCGCCATTATTAAGAGAAAATCGTCTGTATCAATCTGACTGGCTGATGCGTTTTTATGGCTTTGCTGCTGATGAAATTGTCGATGAGCAGCATCCGAATCTGGAGCTGGATATTGATCCCAAACTCAGTTGGGCCTTGCGACATCCTGAAGCCTTTCCAGTCGATATTAACCGTGCCGACTATAAAATGATTCTACGGGTACCCGGCATAGGCGTGCGTTCCGCTCAGAAAATTGTACAGGCCCGCCGTTTTGGACAGATTCATATTGACCAGCTAAAACGCATGGGCGTGGCTTATAACCGGGCGCAGCATTTTATCCGCTGTGCAGATACACCGAAATTTAAGAAAGATCAGCAATCCCATCAGATTCGCCAGCAAATTTTGATGTCAGGACCATCCAAATATCAGCAGCAACTTTCACCTCAATTAGGATTGGGTTTCTAGTGGCAAGTTACTGTTTTGATGGCAGCATGACTGGTCTGCTCAGTTGTGTATTTCGTGCTTTCGAGTTTAAAGAATTTAACGTGATAGTGACGGCCAATCCTCAAGCACAAACAGGTTTATTTGATGAATTTATCCATGTGGCCTCTAATGATCAGCATGGGCAGCGGGTGTGGCAGGGATTAAAGCAGAAAGTATCTTCCAGCAGTTTGCGTGCTTTTTACTATACGTTTTTGTCAGAGCAGGAAGCAGCGTTCCAGACTCTTTTTGATTTTGCAGTCTATGTCTTTCAAAACCAGCGTCCAGTCGATAAAGATTATGGTCATACTGCGGTGATCGGCATGTCGCAATGGGCCAAGCAAGTGGGGCGGGAAAAGCATCGTATGGAGGCTTTTGTACGCTTTAAAAAAGCCAAAGATGGTTTGTTTCTGAGTCTGGTCAGACCGGATTTTAATGTCTTGCCGATTATTTCCCGACATTTTCAGGAGCGTTATCAGGATCAAAGCTGGCTGATTTATGACGAGCAGCGTAATTACGGTATTTATTATGATTTAAGGCAGATGCATCAGGTCGAGATGAACGCTGAAATAATCGATCCACAAATCCGGATTGGTCATAGTCAATCATTCAGTATTGAACTGGATGATCAAGAGCTGCTATATGATCAGCTCTGGAAAGACTATTTTAACAGTGTGAATATTCAGGCGCGCAAGAACATGAAATTGCATATTCAATATGTGCCAAAGCGCTACTGGCGTTATATGAATGAGAAATTACTTTAAACAGTACATCAAGCTGCTTTCAGGCATAATAAGCATTGGTATATTTAAATTGAGTGTATAAACATGAAGGTATGGCTAACGTCATTAGCGCTGCTCACTGGATTAACTGCATGTTCGGAACAACCACAAAAACCGGTCGTAGATCCAGCCAAATATCAGGTTCAGGCCGCACAGGAACTGCAGCAACGTTTTGATGCACTCAATGTCCAGTTAGCCCAAGACTTTCAGGAATTTAAGAAAGTCGAAAGCATTGCTTTCGCGCACCAGTTTCCTTTAGATGTCAATAATCTGCAAAGCTTAAACCAACATCTCGTTAGCAGTACGGCATTAAAACCCAGTAAAATTGCCTATTGCGATATGATGAATAGTTATTTTGCCGATATGTACCGCTTGGGACATTACAATCTGGAACTGGTCGATGACATTAAATTGCCTAATGCCAAGAATGAAAATTTAAAAGCAAATTTCTCCGACGCTGATCATTTTTATACTTTTATTCTGGATCGTTATACGACTTATCGTCAGGTCCAGCAGACCATGGGTTATGGCTGTAATTTAAAAGCTGTGCTGTAAATCTCAAAGATAGAAAAAAGCCCATCATCAAGATGGGCTTTTGATTTTAAAAATTAACAACCGCTCAGTTTTTCAGGCTGCGGTTTCTCATCCGGGAAGAAGATTGGACGAAGTTTTACCCCAATGCCATTGCCGATAAAGGCAAACACCAGCCATAACCAGCCATGCAGACTACCAGATGCAATCCCACTGAAATATGCGCCGATATTACAACCATAAGCTAAGCGTGCGCCGTAGCCCAGCATTATGCCACCTACAACAGCAGCAATCAGTGAACGTTTTGGAATATTGAAATTCGGCGCAAATTTACCTGCCAAACTTGCTGCCAACAAAGCACCCAGCATAATACCGAAGTTCATCATTGATGTAATATCAAACCATAATGATTCTGCCAGTGCTTTGGCATTGCCTGCTTTTTGCCAATAATCCCAAGAAGCTACATCAACACCTACGAGCGTAGCACCTTTGGCACCCCAAACTGCCAGCGCAGAGGTCACGCCCCAAGGACGACCTGCCAGTGCCAAAGTGGCAAAGTTGAGCAAGGTCAGAATAATACCGCCCCAAATCAGAGGCCATGGACCACGAACAAAGCGCTTCCAGCCCTGATATTCACTGCGTGGCTCAATTTCCAGGCTACCATGACGTTTCTTTTCAAAATAAACAGTCGCCGCAGCAATGATGGCAAAAACGATAAAGCTCAACAGCAATCCAGGGAGGACGCCTAAACTTTCTACCAGTGAAATAGGCTCAAGATATGGCAGGGCAAACCACCAGTCAAGGTGGGAGGTCGCAATCACAGACCCGATACAGAAGAACAAGAGCGTCACCAGCATACGTGCACTACCGCCACCTACGGTATACAGGGTACCTGATGCACAACCGCCACCGAGCTGCATACCGATACCGAAAATAAAGGCACCAATCATGACTGACATGGAAACAGGGTTAACATTGCCTTTGACTGGGTTGCCGAACAATTCACCTGCACCTAAAGCGGGGAAGAACAGTAAAACTGCCAGCGCCAGCATAATCATCTGCGCACGTAAACCACGGCCGCGACGTTCCTTGATAAAGACACGCCAGCTCGAAGTAAAACCAAATGAAGCATGGTACAGGGTCATGCCCAGTGCACCACCAACCAAAAATAATAGGGCCTGATTTAAGCCTACGATTTGATAGGCACCGATTGTACCTATGATAAGCAAAATAAAAGCTGCCCAGACCGAAATATTCGACCGTTGGGAAGCAGCAACAATGACTGACATGGGAGATTAAATTTTAAAAATAAAGGCTGGTATTCTACTGAATTTCAGTTTAAATGCAGCCCGTTTTGCCGATTGAATCACAATTAAGTCATTCTAATACTTGATAAGTTTTATCAGTTTATCTGATTTTATCCACTCACTTAGATAAAAAATTGATCCCATCAACAAATAATGCAATTTCAATTTAGATCATTCGATATTTAAAATCATCTCTGATAAAAAAGCCTGCAATCGCAGGCTTTTAAACATCAAGCTGAATCCTAAAATCAGTTTTCAGCTTTTTCCCGAACTTCTCCGGCACCTTCCTCAACTGCCGCAGCTGTTGCTGCAGTTGCTTTACGTGCTGCTTCCGCAGTGGCATCTGCTGCTCTAGACGTTGCAGCAGCTGCTTCGTCCGCTGCCTGAGCTGTATTTTCTGCGGCATTATCCATTGCTCGTTCGGTTTCTACCGCAGCCTCACGGCTGGCATCTTCCATATCATGACCGGCTTGATTGGCTGCATTTTCTAAATGCTCACCTGTGGTTGCGCCGGTTTCAGGCGCTTCTTCTTTACTACAGCCGACTAAGGCAACAGTGGTAGCCAAACCTAAAGCAATCAGTAATTTATTCATCGAGTAATATCCTTTTGTTGTTGTAGAGCTGCAATCTAATTTAGCAGCCATTTGTTTAGATTTATGCTAGCAAATAGATCAACATTTGTTGATTAACTGTAACTCTTTTCAATACTTATGCTGCTTTAACTCGCTCAGGACTTATTTAATAAGTTGTTTTAAGTGTATTAAATGAGTCAGATCCAGAAACTAAAAAATTTCTAATTTAATAAGCATTCAAGGATGATGGAAATGAACGGGGTATATTATTAATCTTGCGATTTAAGTTGTCAGTCGTGTAAAAAAGATGATTTTAAGCAATAAAATCCCAGTCATAAAAAAAGCCCGCAGGGTGCGGGCTTTTTAAAGAGAAAATTAGAGACCAGCAGAGGCTTTAAGCGCTTCCACTTTGTCGGTTTTTTCCCAAGTAAAGGCCGTATCAGAGCCTTCACGGCCAAAATGACCATAAGCCGCAGTCTGCTTATACATTGGCTGAATCAGATCCAGCATGCGGGTAATGCCATATGGGCGTAGGTCAAAGTGCTCACGAACCAAGGCAATAATCAATTCTTCAGATACTTTTGCAGTATTAAAAGTGTTGATTGAAATTGAAGTAGGTTCAGCAACACCAATCGCATAAGACACCTGGATTTCACACTTGTCTGCAAGACCAGCCGCAACGATATTTTTTGCTACATAACGCCCTGCATAGGCAGCAGAACGGTCAACCTTAGATGGATCTTTACCAGAGAAAGCACCACCGCCATGACGCGCCATACCACCGTAGGTATCTACGATAATTTTACGACCTGTCAAACCACAGTCACCGACAGGGCCGCCAATCACGAACATACCTGTTGGGTTGATGTGGAATTTGGTGTCTGCATGGAACATGTCAGCAGGAATGATTTTCTTCACGATTTCTTCAATCACAGCTTCTTTCAGGTTTGCTTGCGTGATTTCAGGATCATGTTGAGTCGAAAGAACGACTGCATCTAAACGAACTGGTACGCCATTTTCATAAGCAAACGTTACCTGGCTTTTTGCATCTGGGCGTAACCATGGCAAGGTGCCATTACGGCGTAATTCAGCCTGCTTTTCCATTAAACGATGCGCATATGAAATCGGCGCAGGCATTAATACATCAGTTTCGCGGCTTGCATAACCGAACATCAAGCCCTGGTCACCGGCACCCTGATCTTCAGGTTTCTGGCGGTCGACACCCTGAGCAATTTCAGGTGACTGTTTACCAATCATGTTGATCACGGCACAGGTTGAACCATCAAAACCAAGATCAGAATGGTGGTAACCAATTCCGTTTACGGTATGACGTACAATTGCCTCAAAATCAACATTTGCTGTCGTTGTGATTTCACCGGCAAGTACAACCGCACCTGTTTTTACAAGCGTTTCACAAGCAACCCGTGCATATGGGTCTTCTTTTAAGATTGCATCCAAAATAGCGTCACTGATTTGGTCAGCCATTTTATCTGGATGGCCTTCGCTTACAGATTCCGAAGTAAATACAGCGTACTCGCGCATAGTCCTATCACAGTTAATTTTAAAGACCCGATATGTTACATCGAGTTGCGCTCTAGGACTAGCTTAACAGGACAAAATTGGTCGAAATTGTTTCAAATTATTGTGTTTTTAATTGATTAATAGAATTAAAAAAATTGATATGTCTATTTAGGCAGCATTATTGATTGGGGAATATGAAGCAACAATATTTTAATCTGTCAGACTGTCAGAAAATTAAATGCTTAGATTTCCGATTAAATCTTAAAAAAATAGACGATAGAAAAAATACAAAGCTCAAAATTCAAAATTTACTTAAGCAAGTGATCATTACATCAATAAAGCAGATTCAGACTGTGCGCCTTGCGACCAACTGTCTTGTCGATGTTCAAGCGTGTCTTCATATTAGCGCTAAGTCTTCCACATTAGCTGGTTAGGAGTGGCGACATCTTTTGCTATGGACTTCTTGGAGCAAGACTGTACGGAGATCAGAAATCATGTATCAAAAGGCATTTACCCTGATTGAAGTGCTGATCGTGCTCATCATTATCGTGATTTTAGTGACAATGGCTTTTATGAGTTATCAAGCTTATATCGTGCGGAATCAATTGGCCGAAGTGTTTGAGCAGGCTGGAGCATATCGAACTCAGTTTATTGCTTCGGATCAGCACTGTGATGCCGGACGCCAGATTGGTGGGCATGGTCAATATATCGAAAAAGTGATCATTAATGCCGCATGCCGGATAGAGTTCAAGATACGAGAGCAGGGAGTAGATGCTGCGATTCGCGGGAAATCGGTTGCTTTTGACGTTCATAGTGGCAAATGTTACTCCACTGATATTCAGCAGCGCTATTTGCCTAAAGACTGTCAGGGACAATAAGTCTACCGAGGTTGGAAATTAGCCTAAGCAAATTAGATTTTCACCTGTATATCAAACAATCCTGCCAATATTTTATAAAATTTAATACAAATTACATTATGAATAGATCAGAGAGTCATATAAATTTTCTTCAAAAATAATAGTGTGAGACATATGAAATAGAAACAAAATCAGCATAAATTCAATCCTGTTTATCAGCTTGGAATCCAGATACAGAAACTAAAGTCGCTTTTGAAATGAAGGATAATTCAATCTGAAAACCAGTAGAGCGAATCAAAGCCGAAGAAGAAATGTGGAATAATTGTACGATAAGGCAAGAGACACTCAATAAACTGATAAATATTGTTGGTTAGTCTTTACCCCTCGCTGTTTTTTTAAGACAATAGACAGCAGTTTTGAAAGTCTTTTCATCATTTCCTATTTCTGAATATTTTGGACTCTGATTTATGACAACCCCGCTTAATGAACGTCGTATTGCAAACGCAATTCGTGTATTGGCAATGGATGCTGTGCAAAAAGCAAACTCAGGACATCCAGGTGCTCCAATGGGGATGGCAGATATCGCTGATGTGGTTTGGCGTGAATTCATGAACCATAACCCGACCAATCCGAATTGGGCAAACCGTGACCGTTTTGTATTATCAAATGGCCATGGCTCTATGCTTCAATATGCGCTTCTTCATTTAACGGGCTACGATCTTTCAATTGAAGATCTAAAAGCATTCCGTCAACTTCATTCTAAAACACCTGGTCACCCGGAATTGGGCTATGCGCCAGGAATTGAAACGACGACTGGTCCTTTAGGTCAAGGCATCGCGAATGCTGTTGGTTTTGCGCTGGCTGAAAAAACCCTAGCTGCACAATTTAACAAAGACGACATCCAAGTTGTAGATCACTTCACTTACTGCTTCCTTGGCGATGGCTGTTTGATGGAAGGTGTTTCTCACGAAGCATGTTCTTTGGCAGGAACATTGGGTCTGGGCAAACTGATTGCTTACTATGACGACAATGGCATCTCGATTGATGGCGAAGTGGAAGGCTGGTTCTCTGACGATACAGAACAACGCTTCCTGGCATACGGCTGGCAAGTGATTAAAGTTGATGGTCACGATGCAGATGCAATCCGTCAGGCAACTGTTGAGGCGAAAGCTGAAACTGCTAAACCAACCATCATTATCTGTAAAACCGTGATTGGTTTGGGTTCACCAAACAAGCAAGGTAAAGAAGACAGTCATGGTGCACCACTCGGTCATGACGAAATCGTGTTGACTCGTGAAGCACTAGGCTGGACTGACGAAGCATTTGTGATTCCTGAAGATGTGTATGCAGCTTGGGATGCGAAAGCTAAAGGTGCTGAATCAGAAGCAGCTTGGAACGAAACATTTGCTGCTTATGCTGCAAAATATCCAACTGAAGCAGCTGAGCTTAAACGTCGTTTATCTGGTGAATTACCGGCTGACTTCGTTGCAAAAGCGGATGCCTATATTGCAGAAGTGAATGCCAAAGCTGAAACGATTGCGACGCGTAAAGCCAGCCAAAATGCATTACAAGCACTTGTTCCATTATTGCCAGAAGTTCTAGGTGGTTCTGCGGATCTTGCAGGTTCTAACCTGACCCTTTGGAAAGGCGCGCAAGGCGTACAGGACAATCCGGCAGGTAACTATGTACACTATGGCGTACGTGAATTCGGTATGACTGCAATCGCGAATGGTGTTGCACTGCATGGCGGTTTTATCCCTTACGTAGCAACATTCCTAATGTTTATGGAATATGCACGTAATGCCGTACGTATGTCTGCATTGATGAAACAGCGCGTGATCCATGTGTATACGCATGACTCAATTGGTCTAGGTGAAGATGGTCCAACGCATCAACCTGTTGAGCAGATCGCATCCCTTCGTGGTACGCCAAATCTAAACACATGGCGTCCATGTGACACCGTTGAAGCAGCAATTTCTTGGAAATCTGCATTAACGCGTGCTGAAGGTCCGACCGCATTGATCTTCTCTCGTCAGAACTTGCCATTCCAGACTCGTACTCAAGCTCAAATTGAGAATGCTGCGAAAGGTGGCTATGTACTGGCTGAAGAAAAAGGCGAATTGAAAGCCATCATCATTGCAACTGGTTCTGAAGTTTCTCTGGCAATGGAAGCTTACGCACAGCTTGAAGGCGTGCGTGTGGTATCTATGCCATGTGCTGAAGAATTCATGAAGCAAGATGCGGCTTATCGTGAAGCGGTTCTTCCATCGAATATTCGTGCACGTGTTGCTGTTGAAGCTGCACATGTAGATTACTGGTGGAAATTTGTAGGTCTTGATGGTCGCGTCATCGGTATGACGACATATGGTGAATCTGCACCTGCAAAAGATCTGTTCCAGTTCTTCGGGATTACCACTGAAGCAGTTGTAGCAGCTGTAAAAGAGATTACTGCATAATCAACTGATTCGGCGGTTTATTAAAAGGCGCTCCAGTTTTGGGGCGTCTTTTGTTTTTCGCTTTTTAGCGTTGTTTTTATGTGGCAACCGTTAGAAAGTTCTCCCATAGTCGATATGAAAGAGTGAGATGAACATGAGCTTGTATGAACAAATTAACGATGAAA
The DNA here is from genome assembly GCF_044547685.1 of Acinetobacter sp. NPDC052428. Lineage (GTDB taxonomy): Bacteria > Pseudomonadota > Gammaproteobacteria > Pseudomonadales > Moraxellaceae > Acinetobacter > Acinetobacter lwoffii_G. The sequence goes on along the minus strand of NZ_JBIUAT010000020.1, from coordinate 39,179 downwards.
TTACTTTAATGGATGCAGGCGAACTCAAGTGGATTGGACAGGAGTTAGCTCTTGAAGCGATGGTTGCAGTTGATTTAATGCTGCAAGAATTAGCCGAAGAAAAGGTCATTAAAGTGCGTCGTAAAAATCATGAAAAGACGACTGGCCTAAAACAAGTTGATCGTATTCTGGTTGAAAAACTTTAAACATAAAGCATGAAAAGTCCCTGATTGGGGCTTTTTTTATGCCGGATGATTTTCATCTGACAGGTTGCTTATGAGCACCAGATGAGATAAAGCTAAGTTTAGGCCGCTATAAAAATTCAGCGACTACTATCGAAATGACTTAAATTAAAGAAATAAGCCAAAGAAGCGGTTAAACATGAATATACAGCCCCAGATCCAGATCAAATCTTTAGAGCAAATATCACAGGCAGAATGGCTATTTTTATGGCAAGACTATCAACGCTTTTATCAGGCGCAAATTTCGGATGAGGTGAGTAAAAATACCTGGGATAAATTAACCAATTATGAATTAGATTCAATGTACGGTTTTGCTGCGCTAATGGATGGAAAGGTCGTAGGGATTGTGCATGTCATCGAACATAACAATAGCTGGACAGTAAGACCTTATGCCTATTTGCAGGATCTATTTACCCATCCGGACTATCGCGGACAAGGCGTGGCGCGTAAGTTGATTCAACATGTCTATCAGGTTGCACAGCAGCGTAATTGCGACCGGGTTTACTGGCTGACTCAGGAATCAAATCATCAGGCACAAGCGTTGTATAACAAAGTCGCCAAGAAAACTGGATTCATCCAGTACCGTATGGATTAAAGCTCAAAAATTAAAAAAAATAACTTACAATTTTATCGTTTCATCACTGCAACAAAACGTTTTATCTTTAGGGCTGTAAACGGTTCCAGATTCTATACACTTAATAACATCCAAAACGTGAGATAAAAACATGAATTTCAAAACATTAGTATTAGGCTTGGCGGTCGCATCTGTAGCAACAGTTTCTATGGCAAAACCAGTGGGCTATACGATTGACCCGACTCATTCAGCAACTGTTTTCTCTTGGAGCCACTTTGGTTTCTCTACACCATCTGCAAACTTCAGTGACATCCAAGGTACCATTAATGTTGATAATGAAAAACCTGCGAATTCTTCGGTTAATGTGAACATCCCGGTTGCAAGCATTAATACGAATGTGAAAGCACTGGATGACCATATTAAGACAGCAGAATTTTTTGATGCTGCCAAATATCCGAATATCACTTTTAAAAGTACTAAAGTTCAGGTTTTAGGCAAAAACAAATACAAAATCACCGGTAACTTAACCGTGAAAGATGTCACTAAACCTGTGGTACTGGATGCAGTTTTAAATAAACAAGGTGTACACCCAATGACCAAATTACAAACGATTGGTTTTAATGCAACCACTTCATTTAACCGTTCAGCCTTTGGGGTAGGCGGTTATGTTCCAAATGTGGGCGATAAAATTACAGTGAACATTACTACCGAGGCTTCTGTACCTGCTCCGAAAAAGTAAAAATGACAAATAAAAAAGCACCCAGTTGGGTGCTTTTTTATTACGGTTATTTAAGTTGCAGGTTTTCTAAATAATGCATCAATACCGAACTGGCTGCCTGTTCAAGCGCGGGCGCATAGCTTTGATGATCTGCCCGCAGTGCCGGAATATTGATATTGGCCTTACGTAATTCACACGTATGGCCAATCAGCCATTTTTCCAGACTGTCACTGGCGACTTCGGCATGAAATTGTAGCGCCAGAATATTTGCTCCTACCCGAAAGGCTTGATGCGGATAAAGCTCGGAGCTGGCCAATAATTCAGCTTGTACAGGCAAGTCAAAAGTATCGCCATGCCAATGCAAAACTTCAGTATTTTTCAGATGATCTAGCGGATTTTTGTCTGCTGGATGTAGTTGCAGTTTAGACCAGCCAATTTCCTTGACCTGTCCAGGATAAACCTTGGCACCTAAAGCAGTAGCAATCAGTTGTGCGCCCAGACAAATCCCTAAAGTCGGTAAATTCTTTTCTAAACGAACTTTAAGTAAGTCTATTTCTTGTTGTAAGAAAGGATAATCTTCAGTTTCATAAACAGCAATCGGGCCACCGAGAATAATTGTTAATCCAGGATGTTTAAAAGCCTTGGTAAGATCATCGATGCCAGCTTCGAAATAACGCACACGTAAGCCGAGCTGATAAAAAATATCTTCCCAAGCACCTAAGTCTTCAAAAGCCAAATGTTGAATGGCATACACGGTATCGGAGAGGTGGGCTAAGTTCAGCATAGTTTTTTGATATCAAGAGAATGATTTAATTTAACGTGAATCAAAAGCAAAATAAAAGGCTTTATGCCCCACATCATGTGCAAAATAGAAAATAATGAACATCGCTGCGCTATCGGCAACTGTGTAAACATTTTCGTGTGATCGCTACATGAAGCAGTTCATTTTTCCTTTTATATAGGAAAGGGAGTAGAGTAAGGCTGCCGTACTGAATAAAAATAACAAGAGCATCAGGATCAAGGATATGCAAAATATACGTTTATATGTCGATAAAAATAGAATCAGCCCTTATGCCATGTCGGTCTATGTTGCCTTAAAAGAAAAGGGTTTAGATTTTCAGGAAATCGTGATTGATTTAGATCAGCAGCAACAGAAATCTGCGGCTTATCAAGGCATTTGTCCAAGTGCTAAAGTTCCGTGTTTAATAGTAGATAACTTTAGCCTGTTTGAATCATGGGCGATCACTGAATACTTGGAAGATGCCTTTCCGGCTCCAAGTTATCCGGCCTTATATCCTAAGGAAATTCAGGCCAGAGCCAAATGTCGCGCCATACAAGCTTTGGTCAAAACCGATTTTATGCAAATCCGCCAGCAGATGCCCTCCGATTCGGTATTTCACCCAGCAAAAATATCTACACCTCTTACAGCTCCGATCACTGAAGAAATTCAGCGCTTGGTGAATGTGGCAGAATATATGCTGGAGGACATATGGTTGACTGAACACTGGTCCATTGCAGACTTTGATCTGGCCTTTATTTTGCATCGTTTGCTGAGCCATCAGGTGAAACTTCCTGTGAAAATAATAGAATATGTCGAGCGTAATTTTAAGTGTGCTTCGGTACAAGCCTGGCTTGCAGAACATGAAAAAGCTAAAACTTTAATCTAATGCCGACTGATAAAACAGTTCATAAAAAAACCTACTTAAATAGATAAAATTCAAGCGTAATATGAATCAGAATAAAACTTGAAAGATACAGAGGATATAATCCTCATTGAATAAGAAGGAAGGAGTGGCCGGTGGGGAATTCACATCATCATGAACATAGTCATGTCACTGTGACTGCAAAAAATGCCAAAAAATTATCAATAGCGTTGGCATTAACCACGACTTTTTTAATTGTGGAAGTGATTGCTGGTTTTCTAACTCAAAGTTTGGCCTTACTTTCTGATGCTGCGCATATGTTTACCGATGCTGCTGCACTGGCTATTGCTTTAGTCGCTATCAAAATTGGACAAAAACCGGCAGACAATAAACGGACATTTGGTTATCAGCGCTTTGAGATTTTGGCTGCTCTGTTTAATGCCTTAATGCTGTTTGTGGTTGCGATTTATATTTTGTTTGAAGCTTATCAGCGTTTGAGTCATCCACCGGAAATCCAGAGTTTGGGGATGATGATCGTAGCCACCTTGGGGCTGATCATTAATCTGATTTCCATGAAAATTCTGGTATCCAGCAGTCAGGAAAGTCTCAATGTTAAAGGTGCTTATCTGGAAGTACTCAGTGATGCGCTGGGATCAGTCGGGGTAATTATTGGGGCACTGGTGATTTATTTTACCGGCTGGATGTGGGTCGATACGCTGATTGCGGTATTGATCGGATTTTGGGTATTGCCAAGAACCTGGATTTTGCTGAAACAGAGCATCAATATTCTGCTTGAAGGGGTGCCGGATGAAATTGATATTGAAAAATTACGCCACGATCTTTTGGCGCTTGACGGGGTTCAGGATATTCATCAGCTCAAGGTCTGGGCAATTACCTCTAAAAAAGTCATGCTGACGGTGCATCTGGTAGCGCCTGATGTTGACTATGAACAACTGCGTCATCAGGCTTTTGAGATGTTGAGTCATCAACATCATATTACCGAAATGACCTTGCAGATCGAGGCGGAAGATTGTCCACCTGAACATCGTGGACAATCTGTGCATGATCATTCAAATCATCATCATTGAACTTGAATTAGCCGAATTTTAGATATTCACGATTTTTTTAATAATGAACGAATCACTTGCCAATAATTGGGTGGAGCATCGACATAATTTCGTTCTCTTAACATCTGGTGCATTTTAGCCAGTTTCTGATGCGGAACCGAGGCCATTAAATGATGTTCAATATGATAATTCACATGAATCGGTGCCACAAAGGCTCGCGCTATATATCCTGCTCGTGTAGTACGGGTATTACTGAGCGCAGAATGACTGGTTTCCAGACCGGCATGTTCAGCCATGGCACGAATGCGGATAAATAATGGGAATGGGGTGATATAAGCCAGCGGCCAAAGCAGATAAAGCTTAGGGTGCCCACTGGCCCAAAGTGCTGAGAAAATCGCGGCATTGGAAATCAGCATGCCGGAACTATTCTTGAGCAAGTTCTTCGCCAACTCCAGATGGGTACGACCAGCGCGTGGAATCGGTTTAGGGTCATTTGACACGCTCCATTCCAGAAGTTCTAAATCCATCAGCACCCGGCCAGCCAGAAATTTCAGCCCGGACTGTCCATTCAGGTCGCGGAAAAATTTTCTGAATAATGAGCTTTGCGTAATCGGGAAGTTTTTAACCAGACTTAAATCCGGATCATCTGCTTGCGATGTTTTTGCATGATGCTTTAAATGATAAGGACGATATTTACTGACATCATTCCAGATGGGACGTGCACAGAGCCAGTCAGTCAAATGGGTATTCAGCCACTTGGTTTTGAACAGACTGTGATGTGAAGTATCATGCATCAAGATGGCCATTGCCAACTGGCGACCGGCCAAAATAGCCAATGCCAGTGCACACATCAGAACTTTGCCCCATGTCGGTAAATATTCCCAACTATAAGCAACCGTACCAAAGGTCATGACAATCACGGCCCAGGTTGAACCTACAGCCCAAGCTCCATGCAGATCGGAGGCTGTGGTGAGCTCTTTGATTTCTTCACGACTAAAAAGTTCGGTGACGCTAATCTTGCTGTTCATTATTGTGCCTGTGTGTCGTTCTTATATTTGTTTTAAATATATTCACGCTAAACATTACAGTCAATTTATTTTTATTAAATATTATGAAATAAATTATATCCCCTGATTTTTAAAGTATTGTTGCCATAAAATCTGCCCCTGTTTTTCCATATTTCGTACCGACAGTTCGAATTGCTGCCGTGCTTCCGCATCTAGCCATTCGGCAGGCAGCAGGGGATCAGCCCGTAAGCTGAACAGGGCTTCTTTACCCAGATGGAAAGCACTTTTTGCGGCATCGGCTAGACTTAAAGAGGAGTAGCTTTCAAACCATTGCTGAATATCATGATGCGTTTTGGTGTAGGTCTGCTGTAGCGCTTCGATATCCCAGAGTGCACGGACTTCGGTTTCGTTTTCCACTGCACTGACCTGAAAAAAACGGGCTTGCTGATCCAGACCAAACTTGATCGCTGCCGTTTTTAAGTCATGTAAATGCAGGGTTAAATTATCCGGACGGATAAAAACATTCTGCTCCAGTTCCTGAAAACCATAATAGCGCAGGGCTTTTTCCCTTTTAGATAATGCGGTACGGTCTACACGTCCCAAGGCGCCAGTATAGACCAGTACATATTTACCATCCCAAGTGGCGGTAGTTTGCATATCAGGGTGTTTATTCAGGCTAATAAAAGAAGTGTCAAATTTCTTTTCCACTAATTGATACACGCCGCGTTCTACGGATTGAATGATATTTTCCTGATTCAGGCGGGCGACCGCGACCCGGATGCCATTATCAGAAATCCTCAATAAATCTGCGGCAGAGAGTATGCGCTTGATGCTGATAGTTGAATTTTTAGAAGCGTAGAGCAAGTCTAAAACAAGATGGCGAGCATTTAATTTATATTTCATGAAACGATGTCGTTATTAAAAAAAGAGGCTGAAAGTTTCGCAACTTATTCGGAATGGTGTTTTGTCGAGCATAACCCAAAAAATATCAAGAAAGTAGAGTAGGTCAAAAGGTGATTTTAGCTATGTTTTTATCAAGCAAAGATTTTAGGTGCAATAAAAAAAGCGCCTATCTTTCGATAGGCGCTTTTCGTATTCTGGAGCGGGAAAGGAGACTCGAACTCCCGACCCCAACCTTGGCAAGGTTATGCTCTACCAACTGAGCTATTCCCGCAATGAGGTGAATTATAGAGAATTCCACGGCAGTGTCAACTCTCTATCGTTCTGTTTGCTTAATTAATCAGCACGACGCCAAACAGTACCCTGACGGGTATCCTCAAGCACTACCCCCTGATCGAGTAAGGACTGGCGAATTTCATCGGCACGCGCAAATGCTTTGGCTTTTTTCGCATCGACACGTTGCTGAATTAAATCTTCAATTTGTTCAGGGCTTAAACCTAAAGCTTCCTGTCCAATATCTGATTTGAGGAACTCATCAACGTTGTACTGAACCAGACCTAAAATATTGGTTAAGTGGCGCAACGTTGCATAGTAAATGGCCGCTTGCTCGGCATTTTCTTCTTTCACTGCACTATTTAAAGCTTTGTTAATTTCAAATAAGACAGCAATGGCTTCAGAGGTATTAAAGTCATCACGCATCGCGGCATTAAAACGCTCAACCAGTGCATCATCTAAAGTATCAACCAGTTTGTCGCCATAAACAGCTTGATAAGCTTTAAACGAATGATAGAAACGTGACAGGGTTGCTTTGGCTTCTTTGAGCGCTACATCAGAGAAATTCACCGGGCTACGATAATGCGATGATACAATAAAGTAGCGAATTACTTCAGGATGGAATTTATCCATTACATCACGGATGGTAAAGAAGTTGCCTAAAGACTTCGACATTTTCTCGCCATCGACATTGATGAAGCCGACATGCATCCAGTAATTTACATACTGTTCGCCTGTAGATGCTTCCGATTGTGCAATTTCATTTTCATGATGCGGGAAGGTTAAGTCCGAACCGCCGCCATGAATGTCAAAGTGGTTGCCTAGGCAGCAAGTTGACATGGCTGAACATTCAATATGCCAGCCCGGACGACCATTACCCCAAGGGGAAGCCCAAGAAGGTTCATTTTCTTTGGCATGTTTCCACAGTACAAAGTCAAAAGGATGTTTCTTTTCAACTTCGACATCGACACGCTCTGATGCACCGGCCTGCATATCTTCCAGTTTACGGCCAGACAGACGACCATATTTGGCAAATTTTTCAACCTGGAAATACACATCGCCATTTGATGATGGATATGCTGTGCCATTGTCGACCAATGTACCGATCATGTTTTGCATTTGCGGAATAAAATCCGTCGCGCGCGGTGCTTCGTCAGGATGTAAACAACCTAAGTTTTCCGCATCTTCATTCATCGCCTGAATGAAACGATCCGTCAATGCAGTAATGCTTTCACCATTTTCATTGGCACGCTTGATGATCTTGTCATCAATATCGGTGATGTTGCGAACGTATTTAACGCTCCAGCCCTGACTACGCAGGAAGCGGATAATATAGTCAAATGCAACCATTACACGCGCGTGACCAATATGACAGTAATCATAAACCGTCATACCACAGACATACATGTCAATATGGCCTTCCTTGCGTGGAACGAATTCTACTTTTTTGCGTTGCTCTGAGTTATATAGAACAAATGGTTGCATAGCTGTTCAAAAGACTTCAAATAAAATGATGAATCATCTTAACCTAAGCATAATTATTCATAAAGATAAAAGCGTAAAAAGCCTCAGTTATTTAGGGGAGTTAGACGACGAGAGTGATTTAGAAAGAAGAGGTTCAGGAAGAGAAATAGCGAATATTGAGCTTACATTTTCAGAGGCAGTGTTTGCCAGTCTGATGGAATTATATTTGAATGAGTCTGGTCTGATTTGACCCAAACTTATTTTGGATAGCGTAAGCGTGTTTCTATAAAAATAAAAACAAGCGCATATAACCGCTTTAAAAATGGAGTGAATGTAGAGGCGGAGATACCAGATTGCGCAAGTTGAATACAATCTGAATATATTAAAAATCCGTCGAATCTTCTACATTTAGAAAGCTTACAATTGCATAGCTATGCTAAAATTGCGAAAATTATGCCCATCAAACCAGAGTTTTTCTCTGTCCTTAGCGTAGGTAAACAGGCTTTGAATTCACAGAAAACAGCGAATCAACTAGATTTCCAGAAAGTCGCACTTGAAACACTGCGCATCGAAGAAAATGCACTACAGATTTTAGCAACACAGATTGATGACCGTTTTAGCCGGGCATGTGAAATTATTCTACAGTGTACTGGCCGTCTGGTGATTACCGGAATGGGCAAGTCAGGTCATATTGGCCGTAAAATGGCGGCGACCTTTGCTTCGACCGGAACTCCCTCATTCTTTATGCATCCAGGTGAAGCTGGTCATGGCGACTTGGGTATGCTGGTGGCTGGTGATGTGCTGATTGCAATTTCAAACTCGGGCAAGAGTGATGAAATCATGATGCTGATGCCACTCATCAAACATCTGGAAATTCCGCTGATTACAATCAGTGGTGATGATCGTGGTCCAATGCCACAAAATGCTGATGTGGCTTTGACGCTGGGTAATATTCAGGAGGCTTGTCCACTGGGTTTAGCGCCGACATCGTCAACGACGGCAACATTGGCTTTGGGTGATGCTTTAGCGGTGGCTTTACTGGATGCTCGCGGCTTTACCTCGGATGATTTTGCACGCTCACATCCTGCAGGTGCGCTGGGTAAGCGTCTGTTATTGCATGTGAAGCATCTGATGCGTACTGGAGCCGATTTGCCGAAAGTCTCGCCTGATACCGCCATGAATAAAGTATTGTACGAAATTTCCAACAAGCGCTTGGGCTTAACCACAGTCGTCGATGAAAATGATGTGTTGCTGGGGATTTTTACCGATGGTGACTTGCGTCGCTTGATTGATAAGCAGCAAGGTTTTGATGTCAATCTGGCTATTCAGGACGTGATGACCAAAAATCCGTTGACCATTTCTCAGGAAGCACGTGCAGTGGTCGCACTGGAACGTATGAATGAACATAAAATTAATCAATTTGTAGTTGTTGATGATGCCAATAAAGTCATTGGCGTGATTAGTATGCATGACCTGATTCAGGCTGGGGTAAATTAATAAATGGCATCTTATGTATTATTAGAGCAGGCACGTCATATTGCAGCACTGGTGCTTGATGTAGATGGTATTTTAAGTGATGGCTTTGTAACGCTGACCAATACTGGCGATGAGATCAAATCCTTTGATATTCGTGATGGTCTGGGCATGAAACTGGTTCAACAAGCAGGAATCAAGGTGATTATTATCACCGGACGTAAAAGCAATATCGTAGAAAAGCGTATGTCGGATCTGGGTGTTGATCTGGTCTATCAGGGCCGTGAAGACAAAGGTACAGCACTTCGTGAAGCCTGTGCACAGCTTAACATTGATCCTGAAGATTGCCTGTATATGGGCGATGACTGGCCTGATCTGTCTGCGTTCGCCATTGCCGGCATGAGAGTGACCGTACCTAATGGTCATGTCGAAGTTCGCCGCCGTGCCGATCTCGTGACTCAGGCACAGGGTGGACGTGGTGCGGTGCGTGAAATCTGCGATATGTTGTTAATGTCCAAAGGCATGTACCAAGAGTTACTTGAAAAATATACTCGTGCGCCTTATTAATAAGTCATATCTTTTGGATTAAGTACACCGCTTATGGATACTAAAGTTTTATATATTACGGCTGTGATTATTGCCGCAATAAGTGGTGGTTATTACTATTACAGCGGCAAGGGCAACAAGTTGCAGGCAGACTCTGCGCGCAGCATGACCTATTCCGCTCAAAATATTAACTTAACTCAGACGGATGAAGCAGGTCAGGTGTCGGTTCGTGCCCAAGTGGACCGACTCGAGCAGAACCTGCAGCTAGAAACCTCAAAGCTGGAAAATCTGCGAGCATCGACTTATGACAATGGTAAAGTCGATGCGACTTTCTTTGCCAAAATGGCGCATGGTTATGATGACAATACAAAAGTTGTACTCTCTCAGGAAGTGCTCGCCACCAAAATCATGCAAAATGGGAAAATGCAGTTTCGTACTGAAGAGCTGACCGCTTTTCCGAAAATACGTGAAATTGAAACAGACAAGACAGTGATTGTGGAATCTCCACAGGCTGAATTTGTCAGCCAGGGTCTTAAAGCCAATCTTAATGATGGTCAATACGAATTCTTTAATATTCGAGGAAAGTATGAACCAAACTCCTAAAGCCAAAATGATGCACACTTTCCTGAAGCGTATGACGCTGGCGGCTGTGGTTGGACTCGGTTCAATCACTGCTTTTGCGCTGCCATCTGACCGTAACCAGCCAATCACCTTGCTGGCTGACCGGGCGACTTTCAATGAGCGGACGGGTGTGACGACGTATTCGGGCAATGTCATCATTGAACAGGGTACCATGAAGCTGCAAGCCAATTCGATTGTGGCCAATCTGAACAATAAGCGCCAGATCAGCCTGATTACGGCGACAGGCAGCCCGGCACAGTTTCAGCAAAAAGTGGATCCTGCCAAAGGTCTTGCCAAAGGTCAGGCGCAGAAAATTGTCTATAATGCTGAAACCGGGATTATTACTTTGTCCGGTAATGCCTTCCTGCAACAGGATGGTGCCAGTATTCGTGGTGCAACTTTAAAATACAGCATGAACAAAGGCGATATCGAAGCCACCGGAACACCAAACAAAACCGGTTCATCGTCTGGCCGTGTACAAATCGTGATTCCACCATCTAGTTCAACATCCTTCCCTGGAGCGCGTGATTAATGGAGCAATCGCAGCAGGTTCAAACCCTCACCATTAAGCATCTGGCGAAAAACTATAATAAACGCTGGGTAGTGAAAGATGTGTCGTTCAGCATGGAAAGTGGCCAGATTGTGGGGCTGCTGGGACCAAATGGCGCCGGTAAAACCACCAGTTTTTATATGGTGGTCGGTCTGGTGCGGATGGATAAGGGAGAAATCTATCTCGATGATCTCGATCTTTCCGACCTTGCAATGCATGAGCGGGCACGCAAGGGAATTGGTTATTTGCCGCAGGAAGCTTCGATTTTCCGAAAACTGACGATTTCAGAAAATATTATGGCGATTCTGGAAACCCGTAAAGATATGACCAAGCCACAACGTCAGCAACGTCTGGCGGAGTTACTGGCAGACTTTAAAATCACTCATATCAAAGATTCTTTGGGTATGAGTGTATCCGGTGGTGAGCGACGTCGTGCCGAGATTGCGCGTGCACTTGCGGCGGACCCAAAATTTATGCTACTCGATGAACCTTTTGCCGGTGTCGATCCGATTTCGGTTGGAGATATTAAGGATATTATTACGACCTTGAAAGATCGCGGAATTGGGGTGCTGATTACCGATCATAACGTGCGTGAAACGCTGGCGATTTGTGAACATGCTTATATTGTCAGTGAAGGCGCATTGCTTGCTGAAGGCACACCAGAAGAAATCCTGGCGAATGAGACCGTGAGAAAAGTTTATCTGGGTGATGATTTCACTGTTTAAATAATCCTGCTTTATATAAAAACCCTGCATCAGATGCCAGTTGTCGGATGCAGGGTTTTTTTTGATCAAATCAAAGTGAAAAAGATTTCTTTTAAAGGGATTTGATATATTGTTAGACTAAAACAAGAAACATTACATAATTATGCAATTTAGGGCAGAACACTTTAAAAAAAATCAGGGGAAAACAAATCAAAAAAGAAGTGGATTGATACTTCTTCTTTTGCCTTTATCTGTATCTTTGGCACATGCAGAAAGCTCACCCCATTATTTTGCCAATCTCAAGAATGGCTTGAGCCAGCTGATTGCACCCAAACCGACACGATCAGCACATACCATTGATATTACCTCGCTCGGTCATTATGCATTAGATACATCAAAAGTAGCTGAGCTGCCGCAAATTACCCGGCCACAGTCAGGACAGCCAGCTTTAAGTCCTACGATCACAGCTGGCATTCCAAAGACAATGAATCTGGTGGAAGCTGTACACCGGGCAGTGCAACGACGTCCTGAAATCACTCAGAGTATTTCGACATTATCTGCGCAGGCCGCGAATATTGATGTGGCGAGAGCAGGGTATTATCCGCAGTTATCCGGGGAGGGGATCTCACTTCCGGTGAGCGTGGACGACAAATGGTTTCTTTGAATGCCACCCAGATGCTGTATGACTTTGGAAAAATTAAAACCAATGTCAGTGTGGAAGAAGCCCGCTTGGTAGAAGAACAGGCAAGAGTGCTAGTTAGTTTGGATCAGATCGCATTTGAAGTGGCTGATGCCATAGTGAATATCAAACGCTATCAGCAAATTACCCAGATTGCCCAACAGCAGATTCAGGGCATTGGACGGATTGCAGAAATTGCCAATTTGCGTGCCCGCGCCGGAATCAGCAGTCAGGCCGACCCAATTCAGGCCCAGTCCAATCTGGAAGCAGCACAATCGAATCTGATTGTACAGCAGACCCAGCTCAGACAATATCAACAACGCTTGCGTACCTTGCTAGGATTTGATGTATCCGCCATTGAATGGGAGATTTCTGAGCGTATTGTGGCACAGGCCGATCTTTATCAAGATCCGGAGTTTACCCAGATTCCGAACATGATTCTGGCCCATGCCGGGGTCAATGTTGCCCGTTTGCAAAAAGATCAGGCGCGATTAAGTCCTTATCCGACTATTAGTGTTAAAGGCAGTCTAAGTCAGGCGATGAATGGACGGAATCCAAATAATAATGAAGATGATGGTTTTTATAATTCAGTCATGATTGAAGCCAGCAGTAATTTGTATCAGGGTGGTGCAACGCGTTCACAGACCCGTGCCGCAAGCTATGCCGAAGAAGCTGCACGAGCACAGGTCAATACGGTCTATCTGGATGTGCTGGATCAGGTGCGCTTGATCCGAGAACAGATTGAAAATAAAAAAAACAAATGGCGGTTTTATCCCAGCGCCGCGCAACCACGGTACGCACCAAAGAGCTGTATCAAGAACAATATAAATTGGGTACCCGAACCGTGGTGGATTTGCTGAATGCAGAGCAAGCCATTCATAGTGCCGCACAGGAAATTGAATCGGCACGCTATGATATTTATTCGGCGATCGTACAGTACATTCAGGTCACGGGCCGTACACGGGATATTTACGCGCTTAACAGCATTTCTATTCAGGGGTTTGAAGTTCAGCCATGAGTTCTACAATAATAAATTATCAACCTTGGCTTCAGGCAGTTTTAAATATTGCTCGGCATTACCGGATTGAGCCTTCTGAGGAGCTAATTCGCCTGCAACTGGATTGGAACCAGCATCATGACATCGATGACATGCTCAAGATTGTCAGTCGTCAGATGGGTTTAAATGTCCGTAAAAATAAATTTGAGCGCAGCCTGCTGAATCCATGGCGTTTACCTTTGCTGGTTGAATTCGATAGTGGTGATGTGGGGGTGATCGAACGCATTGATACGCAGGGGAATGTCAGCATTCAGCTCAGTGGTGATGAAGGTTTATCTCAAAGCTTTACAGTTGAACAATTAGATACTGGCGTAAAGCATCTTTATGTACTGCGTCCTGAATCTTCAGTTCCGGATGCACGTGTTGATGAATATATCAAACCTTTTGAAAAAAACTGGTTCTGGTCGATTGTCCTGAATGACTGGAAGCGTTATATCGATGTGATGTTTGCATCTTTAATTGCCAATATTCTGGCACTGGCCACGATAGTCTTCTCGATGAATGTCTATGACCGTGTCATTCCATCACAATCTATTCCGACGTTATGGGTGTTGGCCGGTGGTGTACTGATCGCCGCGATTTTTGAGTTTGTTTTACGTGTCTCGCGGATCTATCTGTCAGACATTATTGGTAAACGCGCGGATTTAAAAATTTCTGACCGGGTGTTTGGTCATTCATTACGTATCAAAAACAGTGAACGTTCCAAATCGACAGGAACCTTTATTTCACAAATTCGCGAGCTGGAAGGCGTCCGCGAACTGGTGACTTCAACCACAGTCACAGCAATTGCCGATCTGCCATTCTTCTTCCTGTTCTTGGGCATCTTCTGGGTGATCGGTGGCAATCTGTTCTGGGTTATGTTACTCGTTGTGCCCTTAATGATTCTTCCGGGAATTCTGGCACAGAAAAAACTGGCACAGCTGGCCCAGTTGGGGATGCGCGAATCTGCCATCCGCAATGCCTTGCTGGTAGAAGCCGTACAAGGAATTGAAGACATCAAGCTGTTAAGAGCTGAAACACGTTTCCAGAACCAGTGGAATCATATGAATGAAGTGTCAGCCGATGTCAGCATGCAGCAACGTAAAATTGTCGGCTTGATGACCGCCTGGACCCAAAAAATTCAGGGACTGACCTTTGCAATTGTAGTCTTGGTCGGGGCTTTTGCGGTGATGGAGGGTGACATGACCACAGGCGCACTGGTGGCCTGTTCGATTCTATCTTCACGCATGCTGGCACCAATTTCACAAATTACGGGTGTACTGGGTCGCTTGCAACAGGCTAAAGTCGCCAAGGCTGGTTTGGATGAACTCATGAAAAAACCGGTGGACCAGCCGGATTATTCGCACCTGATTCATCGTCCGGCACTGGATGGGCATTATGAGCTCAACGGTGTGGTGTTCAAATATGGCGATGATGATCCGAAACCGAGTTTGATGATTCCCAAGCTAGAGATCAAGCCCGGGGAGAAAATTGCAATTCTGGGCCGTAATGGTGCAGGAAAATCGACCTTGTTGCAGCTCTTGTCTGGGATGCAGACACCGTTACAGGGCAAGGTCAAGCTGGATGGGATTGATCTGACCCTGATTGATCCGTCAGATGTGCGGCGTGATATGAGTTTGCTAAATCAGAACTCGCAGTTATTTTATGGTTCAATTCGTGAAAACCTGACTTTGGGTGCACCTTTGGCCACCGATCAGCAAATTCTGGAAGCCTTACAAATTACCGGTGCACTGGGATTTGTACAGGAGAAAAAAGAAGGGCTGGATCATATCATTTTAGAGGGTGGTGTCGGCTTTTCTGGTGGACAGCGCCAAGCCTTGTTATTGGCGCGGTTGTTGATTCGTCCACCAAAGATTTTGCTACTGGATGAACCGACCGCTGCCATTGATGATGTGTCAGAAAAACAGTTGATTGATCATCTTAAAGGGTATTTAACCCATCGTACGATGATCGTCGCCACTCATCGCCGTGCGGTATTGGAACTGGTGGATCGTATTCTGGTGGTCAATGATGGCAAGATTGTGATGGATGGACCACGGGATCAGATCCTGAATCAGTCGCAGGGTGGTAATAAGCGGGTTGTGGGAGCAAGTGCATGAGTGAACTACAGCAACTAAAACGTTCCAGCAAGGTCAGCTTTCAGGAACCGCCATTACCCAAATCAAGTGTCATCATCTGGATTATCGGCATTGGCCTACTGGTATTACTGACCTGGGCCTGGTTATTCAAATTGGAAGAAGTATCTACCGGTACTGGAAAAATAATTCCATCATCCAAAGAGCAGGTGATTCAGTCTCTGGATGGCGGTATTTTGACTAAACTTAATGTCAAAGAAGGTGAGATTGTCGAGCGTGGGCAAGTATTGGCCCAGCTTGATCCGACCCGCTTTGAATCCAACGTCGGTGAATCAGAATCCTTGCTGGTGTCATAACGTGCCACTTCAGCCCGTTTACGTGCGGAAGTCACCGGCGCACCGTTGGTCTTTCCTGAAGAAGTGTTGAAATACCCCAAATTGGTTAAAGAAGAAACGGCCCTGTATCAGTCGCGTCGAGCCAATTTGCAAGAATCTGTTGCAGGCCTGGAACAGGCTTTGTTACTGGTGCAGCAAGAACTGGAAATGACCGCTCCCTTGGTCGCCAAAGGGGCAGCCAGTGAGGTTGAAGTGTTGCGTCTAAAACGTGAAGCCAATGACCTGCGTAATCAGATGAATGATATCCGTAATCAATATTATGTGAATGCGCGGGAAGAATTGTCCAAAGCCAATACTGATGTAGAAACCCAGCAACAGGTGGTACGTGGCAAGTCGGATACTTTGAGCCGAACTGTTTTTAAATCACCGGTTCGCGGTGTCGTCAAAGAGATTGATGTGATGACGCTGGGCGGCGTGATTCCACAAAATGGCAAGTTGATGACCATCGTGCCACTGGATGAAAAATTACTGGTTGAAGCACGAATCTCGCCGCGTGATATTGCCTTTATTCGCCCTGATCAGGAAGCATTGGTTAAAATTACAGCTTATGATTATTCGATCTATGGTGGGTTGAATGGTAAAGTTGCGATGATTTCACCGGATACCTTGCGTGATGAAGTCAAGCAGGATCAATTTTATTATCGGGTGTATATCCGTACCGATAGCGACAAGCTCAGCAATAATGCCGGGCAGAAGTTCAATATTACTCCAGGGATGGTGGCCACCGTGGATATTCGTACTGGTTCAAAAACCGTGATGGATTATCTGATCAAGCCATTTAATAAAGCCAAAGAAGCCTTGCGTGAACGGTAATATTTGCCAAGCAATTGAGTAAAACAATCGATCAAAATCAGGCCTCTCCGTGGAGAGGCTTTTTATTTGTCTGTGCAAAGCGGGTATACTGCAGCGGTGAGAGTTTAAAGCCTGAAGTTATGCCATTTACCATTGCCAGCCTGGTCAGTTTTGAGGAAGACATCAAAAAAAGCCGCTTTCAGGCCTTTGCCACCCCTGTTGAGAATGAGCAGGACGTCAAAGATTTTCTGGAAACTTATCGTGATCCAAGCACCACGCATCAATGCTGGGCCTGGAAAATTGGCCATCAGGTACGCTTTAATGATGATGGTGAACCATCAGGTACTGCAGGACGTCCGATACTGGCGACCATTGAAGGCAATGAGCTGACCAATGTGCTGGTACTGGTCAATCGCTGGTATGGCGGGATCAAGCTGGGAACAGGTGGCTTGGTACGTGCCTATGGCGGTTGTGCTGGACAATGTTTGTTGTTGGCAGAAAAAATTGAACTGATTGAAAAGAAGAAGGTGCAATTTTCCTGTCAATTCAATGAGTGGGCCATCTTTCAATATGAATTGAATCAGCAGCAAATCGATTATCAGGAAGAATATACAGCCGAAGGGGTGCAGGTCAGCGCCTTATTTCAGTTACATCAAATTCAACCCTTTGCCCTGAAAATTCAAGATGTGACCCGTGGCCGCGAACAGCTCAAAATCATAGAAGAAGCGACAGATGACTGACGTAGATCCATTACTGAAATATCGTGAGCAGCACAAACATCGCCTGAATTATATGCCTTGGCTGTACTGGTCTTTAAAGCCTAAAAATCGTAGCTGGGCAGAAGCGTGGCAAAAGGACTATCAGGCTTACTTGATGGAAATGGAAACCATTGAGATTGGTGAAAACTGTTTTATTTCACCACTGGCACATATTTTTGCGGAGCCGGGACGTAAAATCATTATTGGTGATAATACCTTTATCGCTGCAGATTGCACCTTACATGGCCCACTAGAGATCGGCAATGAAGTGGCGATCAATCATCACTGCATTCTGGACGGTGGTCGGGTGGGGATTAAACTGCATGATCAGGTACGTATCGCCGCTTATTGTCATCTTTATGCCTTTGATCACGGCATGGATCTGGAGCAGCCGATTTATCAGCAGCCGGTACGTTCACAAGGCATTGAGATCGGGCGGGATGTGTGGCTGGGTGCGCACGTCGGTATCAAGGACGGAATTAAAATCGCAGATCAGGCCGTGGTGGGAATGAACAGTATGGTGACCAAGAATGTTGAGGAACGCACGATTGTCGCTGGTAATCCGGCTCAATTCATTCGCTATCGTGAATAAGCTTTTGGAAGTCAATTGCTTGATACAACAGCCTGACTCAGCAAATAGATCGATATGTTGATCTATATTTGTTCACATAAAAGTTAACATATTTCAATTCAAGCCTTACAGATTTTGCTGCACATTTTTGAATGCTTATGCTAAGTTAAAAATAACTAAGAAATTTTTATCATAAATAGAAGAGAGGCTAAACATGAAACGTGTCATCGCCTGCATCGACTCATCACCATGTATAAACGCGCTGGCTGACGCGGCGGCATGGATTGCCAAACAGACTGGCCGTGAACTGGTCCTGTTACAGGTTTTGGATTATTACCCGGCCAGTTATCATCTGGGGGAAATCAGCGGAGTGATCGGCTTTGAAAGCAATGCCATGTTACTCAAAGAACTGGCTGAGCTTGAACAAAAACAAAGTGAAATCGCGCTGGATTATAGCAATAACCTGCTGCAACACATTTCCGAGCGGATTCTGGCAGAACATGGCATTCAAACCACACATATTCAGGAAAAAGGTGATTTTCTGGAACAAAGCTTTCAGATCCTGCAGCCTGATGATATTGCGGTGATTGGATTGCTCGGTGAACGCTCGGCTGAAAAAAATAAACCAATTGGCACCAATGTGGAAAATTTTATTCGTGGTGCCAATTGTACCGTGATGACGGTCGGAGAACAGTTTAAGCCACCGACACGATTTATTTTCGCTTATGAATATTCACCGACCTGTATCAAGATGATGAAACGGATTGCGGAAAGTGATTTGCTGCGCTTATTGCAATGCCATCTGTTATATATCGGTGATCATGCTGAAATTCTAAATGAGCCTTTGCAATATTTAAATCAGGCCGGTTTAGATGTGGTGCCACAATACCGCTATGGCGATGTCGCAGAAAATATTTTGACCTATCAGCAGGAACTGGGAATTCAGCTGATCGTGTTGGGTGCATTTAGTCACAGTAAAATTCACCAATTTTTCCTTGGTAGTATTGCCACCACTATTTTCCGTAATTCTAAAGTGCCTTTACTGGTTGCGAAGTGAGGATTACATAAAATAACTAAGCGCGAAGTCTAATCGTAAATTGTTACAGCTTGATTTAAAAATAACCAGAGTTATCCTCATATATTGTGGATAACTCTGTGGTTAATATTTATAAGTTAATGTTATTTATAATAAATATGTAATTGGGTGATTTTTGTTCTTATTGTTTTATTTCACAATCGCGAGTGCAAAACCATCATGTCCTTTGCTGCCAACCGTTTGTAAAGCAGTGCATGACAAGATACGTGGATGATTTTGAAGCGCTTTAAACATGTCACGAATGCCTTCAATACTTGGTTTACTATTGTCCGGATTAATGATTTCACCCGCACGAATCACATTGTCCAGAAAAATAAGTGTACCTGAGTGCGACAAGTTTAAACTGAGTTCCAGATATTCTGGATAACTCTGTTTGTCTGCATCAATAAAGATGAAATCGAAAGCTTCCGTATCTTCAGGCAGGGCTTTAAGCACATCTGCTGCACGGCTGCATTTCAGTTCAACGGTCTGTTTAAGCTGCGCGCGATCAATATTTTCCTGACCCATTGCCGCATGGGTATCACGTCCTTCAATCGTCAGGATATAGCCATCATCCGGCAAGGCACGTGCCAGCCACATGGTGCTATATGCTGCAAATGTGCCGAGTTCCAGTATACGTTTACATTGGTTCATCTGGATTAGCATCTGCAACAACATGCCTTGGTTCGGTGCTACAGCCAGATGATCAGGAAAACCGTGCGCTGCGGTATTCTCAAGAGTTTGATTCAGAATAGGGTCTTCAGGAATTAAATGTGAATCAATGTAGTGATCAATGTCTGTCCACATTTGTTGCATAGTCTTAGCACCTCGATTGCGATGCCTGCATTTTAAACTTTTCGCGGCAGAGCGCAATTTATTGTTCTATAGGTGATGATTTTTTAGGCTCTACAATGTCCTGAATGAACTTTGTAGAGTGGTTGTCATGACTTAGTAATTACACATCGAGGAATTACGGCCTAAACTCGGTCCCCAGGTACGATAACCTTGGGTATCGATGTGGATTTGACCTGAAGCATACATGCCAAGTCCCATATTCAGACTTTGACCATGCTGTACCCAGAACTGACACAATTTGAACTTGGTATTTTCAATATAGCTATAATCTTGTGCCTGCGGATATTCAGGCCCAATCCGGAAATCGATGGCAGAGTTGTACAGATGGCGTGAAGAGTTGGCACCACCGGCACACTGGTTTAAAGGCAGGTCACGATAGACTGACGTGACTTCAAAATCAGTCAGTACATTGGCTGCAACCAGATATTTAAAGACTTTTAAAGTTGGGATCTGATTGGCCCATAATTCACGGCTTGGAATCATGTATTGGGAACGGCCACACTTGGCCCAATCACGTGCAGTACGCATCAATTCGAAACTCGGAATGATATTGCCAACCCCATGACGTTCCAGAAAAACCTCATATTCACGCACGCGTGACAAATTATCCAGTGCCGATACCCAGTGGGTATACACATAAGGCACAGTTTTTGGGTGGGCTTTACGATCGTATTGAACACGTTCTTGTGGAATGTAAATCCGTTTTCCAGCAGGTGTGGTGGCCTGTCCAGGTTGTTTTGTGGTCGTGGTACAGCCCACAAAAACAAGAGGAATTATACAAAGACTCAATAATCCCTTTAACAAGTTCTTCATTTATAGAAATCAGATATTTACAAAATAGCGCTATTTTAGACTAAATATAGGGAGAAATTTGGAGAATATTGCAATGAAATGTGTGCGTTGAGTATAAAAAAGATCAGCATTTGCTGATCTTTTAAAGTTTAAACTAATTACTTTTCAAGGTATTGTAATTTGTCTGCTTTGCCATTCCATTCTTCACGGTCTGCTGGCTGGTCACCAATTTGTGTGATATTTGGCCATTTTTGTGACAGGTCAGCATTCAGTTCAATAAAGACTTCTTGACCCTCTGGTAATTCGTCTTCAGAGAAAATTGCATTTGCCGGGCATTCAGGTTCGCATAACGCACAGTCGATACATTCGTCCGGGTTAATCACAAGGAAGTTAGGACCTTCATAGAAACAGTCTACAGGGCAAACTTCAACACAGTCTTGATATTTACATTTAATACAATTTTCAGTGACAACGAAGGTCATGGCGACAGCTACCTAAAAAATATGGTTCTAATTACGAATGCTGTATTTTAGGCAAAAACAGGGGGAACTAACAATTCCTTTTATTGATATTTGTTATATATAGGGCTGTTAAATTTGAAAAAAGGTCGCATACCGATGAATTACAGCATTCATCGGTATGTTCAGGACATCGACCCTATGCCAGATGAGGTCTAGGACCGAGAATTAACTTGACTGTTTGATCAGGTCTTTGAGCGCATATAACTGCTGCAAGGCTTCACGCGGAGTTAAACTATCTACATCAATATCTTCGAGTAAGTCCAGTGCAGGCGATTCTTTTTCAATTTCGATGATACGTTCTATAGGCTCCATAACTTCAGGCATTGCAAACAGATCATGTTGCGGGCTCAGTGGCTTGGCCTGATGCTGTTTTTCCAGAATCTTTAAGCGGTTTTGCGCTTCTTTAATCACCGCAGCCGGAATGCCTGCCAATTTCGCGACTTGCAAGCCATGACTTTGACTGGCCGGGCCATGTTGCACCTTATGCAATAAAATCAGATTACCATTCAGCTCTTTGGCCGTGACATGGTAGTTATTAATGCCACTTTCCTTATCCAGTTCAGTCAGTTCGAAATAATGGGTAGCAAATAGACATAAACATTGAATGCGTTTGGTCAGATCCAGCACACAGGCCCAAGCCAAAGACAAGCCATCATAGGTACTGGTTCCACGGCCAACTTCATCCATGAGTACCAAAGACTGGCTGGTGGCATGATGCAGGATTTGCGAGGTTTCGGTCATTTCCACCATAAAGGTTGATTTGCCGGTCGATAAATCATCGGCAGAACCAATACGGGTAAAGACACGGTCAACCGGACCTAAGGTTGCAGCTTGTGCCGGAACATAGGCACCACAATAAGCCAGTAATACAATCAATGCAGTCTGGCGCATAAAGGTCGATTTACCGCCCATATTCGGACCGGTAATGATGGCCATGCGATGGGAAAAATCCAGTCGCGTATCGTTCGGCGTAAAGGCGGTTTTACTCAGGGCTTCTACCACCGGATGTCGACCGGCAGTAATACTGACGCCGACTTCCGGGCTGAATTTTGGACGCGACCAGTTGCGTAAACGCGCCTGATGGGCAAAATTAGCAATCAGATCAATCTGGGCAATGGCGCTGCTCATCATCTGTAAACTGCCGATATCCTGACGCAGTTCATCCAGCAGCATTTCAAACAGCATTTTTTCACGGGCCAAGGCACGAGATTCGCTTGATAAGACTTTGTCTTCAAATGCTTTCAGTTCAGGTGTGATGTAGCGTTCGGCATTTTTCAGGGTTTGCCTACGAATATAGTGCTCGGGTGCCTGTTCAGCCTGTGCGCGGGTCAGTTCAATATAATAGCCACTGACGCGGTTGTAGCCAATTTTCAGTCCCGGAATGCCGCTTTGTTCACGCTCTTTAATTTCCAGATCAATCAGGAACTGGCTGGCATGATCACGAATCTGACGTAGTTCATCGAGTTCACTGTCAAAACCTTCTGCAATGACATTACCATCACGAAGCAGGACGGGTGGATTTTCCACAATGGCAGACATCAGACGTTGATGTAGATCATGGAAGTCGCCGAGTTCTTCATTGAGTTGTACTAAAAGTTTGGACTGTTGCTGACTGACAATCGGTTGCAGGGCATGGCGTAACAATGGAATTTGCGCGCAGGCCTGTCGCAATTGCACCAGATCACGTGGACGGGCACTGCCAAGCGCAATACGGCTCAGCACGCGTTCAATATCGCTAATTTCTTTTAGTACCAAACGTACAGGTACTTCGTGGAAACCTTGCAGCAGGGCTTGAATGGCATCCAGGCGCTCATCCAGCAAGGCGGTATCGCGTAAAGGTTGCATCAGGGTGCGACTGAGCAAGCGCCCCCCCATGGCAGTCTGGCAATCATTGATTAGCTGAGATAAGGACGTCCCATGTTCAAATAAAGGCTCAATCAGTTCAAGATTACGGCGTGTCACCGGATCCAAAGCAATAAAATCTGAACTCTGTTCTAGCTGAATCGTGCGGATATGCGGTAACGCAGTTTTCTGAGTTTCTTTGGCGTAGTGAATCAGTGCCGCTGCGGCTGCTTTAGCCAAAGGTAAATGATCAATTCCGAAACCTGAAAGCGTGCTGACGGCAAACTGGTTACATAAGGTTTTTTGTGCATTATTCAGGTTGAAATCAACATTTGGACGTTTGGTGACCGAGATATCCAGTTGCTGTTTGAGTTGTTCGGTCAATGTCGGATCAGCGATATTTTCATCCAGCAGAATTTCGCTTGGCATCAAACGTGCCAGTTCAATCATGAGCTGGTTAAGATCATAATCCTGCTGCTGTACTTTAAATAAGCCAGCGCTGAGATCGAGAAGTGCAATGCCAATCTGACTCTGCTGAATACATAAAGCCACCAGATTCGAGCTTTGATGTGCACCGAGCATGGCATCATCGGTCAGGGTGCCCGGCGTAATAATCCGAACTACACCACGCTCAACCGGTCCTTTCCCAGTAACCTCGCCGATCTGCTCGCAGATCACCACGGTTTCGCCTTTTTTGACCAGACGTGCCAGATAGCCCTCGGCTGCATGATAAGGCACGCCCGCCATAGGAATCGGCTGACCATTGGCTTTACCACGATGGGTCAGGGTAATGCCTAAAATCTTGGCTGCCTTGTGTGCATCTTCAAAGAACAGTTCATAAAAATCACCCATACGATAAAACATCAAAGAATGCGGATGCTGCATTTTCACCGACATGTATTGCTGCATCATGGGCGTTAAGGTAGAAAGATCAGCCATAATTTCTGAACTGGTCATTAAAAATAAATCCTTTCAACAAGAGATAAATGCAAATACTGCTCAATAGGCTATGCAGGAAAATTTAAAGCACATTTTCAATCAGGCCAATCCAACATGGTTGAGCACAGGAGATCGAAAATGTGAAATGAATCTGCTGATTCAATTCAGCTTTAAAGCTGTATTGCAGCAAGTCTATCAAATTTAATTTTTAGAAAGAAATGAAATTCCAGATGAATCTTTAAGTCAGCGCTCAGATCTGTCGCTATGGCTTCTTATTCAGCATTATTTGCAATTTTAAAAAATAAACCACCGGATGCGAACATGCGGTGGCAAGTCTCAATCAAGACGATAGTTTATTCCGGATCATAAAGACCAAGATCGGTCAGATGTAATCTGAGAATCCGGCGTAATTCCAGTACGGCTTCAGGCGTTTCCTGAATCGAGTGGCCACCCTTAATGACTTTGCTAGATACAGCACCATTTAGGTAAGCACTCTCATATGAAACGATATCATCGCTCATGAGCTTGGTGTCTTGCGTATCTACGGTATTGCCGATAATCGAGTGAAATTTGATATCTTTAGAAGGCTGAATATCCTGGGTCAACGCCGTGAATTTTGAATTTTCACTCAGATCGCTTGGGCCATTTTGAATCAGGTCATGCCCCAGTTCTTTGACAAACTCGTTTAACCCGATCTGGCCTTGCAGGGTATCGGCAAAGGCACCCCAAAATGCACCCGGTATACGGATAATTTTACGGGCCAGTTTGGTATGCCAGCGGTCGGCATATTCTGTCCCACGATGTGGTGTCGCTAAGAAAATGGCCCGAGTGAAATTTGGAATAGGCCGCATTTGCAGGCGTGCTTTAAAGAGCGGGTTATCCTTAAATTGTGCAATGCGGGTATTTTGTACCAGCTTGAATGCATCTTGGGTAATATCGGCCTGACTGACCATTAAACGGGCAATCACACCTCCCATGCTATGTCCGACCAGTACCGCATCTTTTTTGGCTGGTGCATTGTTCGCGACCTGGGCAAAGCCTTGCTGAACCAGTGCATTAATTTGAAAACGGCTTTCCAGAATCGGCATATTAGTAGAATAAAATACCTGCCAGACCTGGAAATTTTCTCTTAATACCGGATCACCCATAATGTCGTTGGTCAGACGAATCCAGGCTTCAGGACTACTGGCCAGGCCATGAATCAATACCAGCACTTTCTTGTCCGGATTATAAGGTTCCAGCATGTACAGGTGCGGCATGCTCAGACTGTCTTCGCGATTAATCAGCGTCAGATAGGCTAAACGCCCCAGATTGTTCTCGGCCAGCCATAAACCGTAAGGTGCGGAAAAGTTGGCGGCTAGCGCATATTCTTTCGAAGCTACTTTGATCTTTTCATGTTTATAAGGGTCATACAGTTTCAGGTGAAACTCCGAAGTAGATAAAATCTGTTCAGTCGAATTCGCGGATTTTGGTACAGCAGTAATGGTGGTCGCCAGATAGCGTGCTGAATGAATGTTAGGATTTTTACCATTTGGATAGTTGTGCTTGAGCGGATCGACAATATATTTTTTATCCTGCTCGGTTTGCTGTGCTTCAGGTAAAACCACTAAAAATTCTGAACCAAAACCATCACGACGAGTAATGGAACGTAGGCCGGAAAAGTTCATGTTATAGGTGGACATCAGCTGTTCAATGGTCTGGTTTTTCAGCTGCGGAAAATTTTCCAGATCAATGGTGTATACACTGTCACCGACCTGAATGCGCTGGCCGGACTGTTTGGCTTCATAACGTTCAGCATAGCGTTGAATCAGATGAGCAATCGCCAGGTTATAAAAGTCACGAATCTGGACCTGGCGGTTATCAAAAATCCGCTCTTGCGGCGCACGCTCGGTTTTAAATAGATAGGCATAGCTATAACGAATGCTTTTATCCAGCATCGTGAGCTGCTGATCCAGACATTTCTGGATATTCTGTTTGTGTTGTTGCTGTTTTTCCGGTGACCGGGTTTTGTTTAAGACACCGGTGTTGCATTCGGCAGACTTGGCATTTTGTAAGGAGTTGGCGAGATATAATTCACTTGCTGTAGAAAGCAATTGTTCATCTAAAATCTGGGGAATACTTTTCAGATCTTCCACACATTCTTCGGGCTGATCAATACAGATCTGGGCTTCACGACCTGTCATGGATAACACATTCAGACTGGCTTCACTGAGCTTGTCGCGGGTCAAGATGCTGTCACGCTCATTGTTCAGCGTGACATTAATAGCCTGTTCCTTAACACTGACCACCTGACAGCCGCTGAGTACGCTGGTGATGAGTAAAGTGCACAGCATTAATCTTTTATTTATTTTTTCGTGCATAAAACTTTTCACTGAATTCAAGTTATAAAGCGGGATAATGTTTTGTATTTTACTAATTTTTTCCCATAAAAATAGACCGCCGTAGCAGTCTATTTGTAATCAAATTGAAGCGAATCTTGTTATGGCGTTACCGGTGCTGTTGCTGGCTCTGCAACCGGAGCAGGTGTTGAGCTTTGCAGAATTTGCCAAACATTCCAGCGGCCATTTTTTTCAATTTCCTGAATCAGGCGGTCAGCCACTTCAGCTTCTTGCGGATATTTCACCTTATAGTTCGCCAAGGTTTGAGTGGCATTTTTCTTCTGTTCTAATGCAATATAGTTATTGGCTGCAGAAAGATAAGCCTCCTGAACACCAGCTTTCATGGCTTTGTCCAGATAAGCGATGGCTTCTCGTTGACCACCGCCTTCAGATAGACCAAAACCAAACCAGAAGTTGACTTCAGGATCATCCGGGTTGATTTTGAGAATACGCTGGGCATAGGTCAGGGAATTGGTAGTATAGACTGAACCCAGATCCAGGTTACGTGCCATCACGCTGGCTTTAAAAGCACGCATCAATACATCAAAAGAGGCATTTGGACGGGCCGCTAAAGTATCCAGTTGTCGGGTGACTTCACGTAGTTTGGCTTCAAAGCCACGGCGTTCCTGACGATCGCTGAAACGTGGTGGATAATGACGTGCCTTACCTTCGACCATTTGCAGGAAATCGTCAATTTCGGTGATATCGATTTCATTTGAATTGGCAAGTGCTGCATAACGCATTGCACGGGTATTGCTATCTACCACTGGAATAATCAGTTTATTCACATCCAGGGTCAATTGCTTGGATGGATCATTAGGATCCGTCACCACCATCTTGGTTACAGGCTGCGCTGCAGCTTTTTTCAAATGCACTTCAAATTCAGGTGGTTCATTATAATTGAATGGATTTAAAGCATAAAATGGTGGGCTCAGTTCAGGCTCTACAAAAACCACTTGATCTACAGGTTTCTCAGTAGATTTCTGAGGAGTGGTTGAACACGCAGTAATTGTGAATGCTAAGCAAGCAAGTGCCAAGGGCTTAAAGGTCATAATAGTCATCCATTCTGTTATTTTTAAAACATCTATTCAAAAATTGCATGATCGTCAGTCTATGAAAAGTATAACGATCATGCAAGTAAACCCGTGTTACAGAGTGAAGTGTGATATTCAGGCTTTGGATTGGCTGGTTTGCGCTTCACATTCACGGCGCGCTTCTTCCAGAATCTCCAACTCTTTTTTACTCAAAGGCTGGCCATCCTGTTGCTGCTTGTTAAAGGTCGGATCTAACAAAGAAAGACGATTGCACAAGTTGTTCATGCGTTTTTCATTTTGCTGAATGCGATCCAGCAGAATCCGCATGCCTTCCAAAATCGGATCGGACTGGTCTTCAGTTGCGGCATAGGGCTGGAAACCGATACTTTCTGCATAGTCACGACGACGCGCTTCAGCATCATCTTTGGGTTTGTCTTTGGTGATAAAACGTGCCGGGTTGCCCACAGCTGTGGCGTTCTCAGGAACCGCTTTGGTGACGACCGCATTAGAACCGACTTTGGCATTTTTACCCACGGTAAATGGCCCTAGAATCTTGGCACCAGCACCGACCACCACGCCATCTTCTAGGGTCGGATGACGTTTACCTTTATTCCAGGTCGTTCCACCCAAAGTCACGCCGTGATAAAGCGTCACGTCATCGCCAATTTCAGCAGTTTCGCCAATTACGACACCCATACCGTGATCGATAAAGAAACGGCGGCCAATTTTTGCACCCGGATGGATTTCAATGCCTGTGGCAAAGCGGCTAAACGAAGACAACGCACGCGCAGTTCCTTTACAGTCTTTGTTCCATAGCTCATGTGCCATGCGATGCATGATCAGCGCATGAATGCCAGGGTAAGTGGTTAAGACTTCTAAGGTATTGCGTGCTGCAGGATCGCGCGCAAAGACAGCTTGTATATCTTCTTTGAGCTGTTTTAGCATTAGATTTGATCCTCGTCCTGTGATGATGTGTGTGAAGATTTTTTCCAGGTACCGTTATTCAATGCCTGAACACGGCTGAAAATACCACGAAGTAAGTGATATTCCATACGATCTAATTGTATACGTCCGAAGAGACGACGCAAGCGTAAAGGCAATAATCTTGGATTTTTTGGATCCATAAATTCAATTTCTGCCAGCATTTTTTCCAAGTGCGGATAGAACTGTTCCATCTGCGCATGATTGACTAAAGGTTCATCCCATTCCATTTCAATGCCATCAATGACTTGCATGGTCGCTTTAGCATCACGTGGCTGTTCAATTTGACTCATCGTTGCCATGCGCATCTCATAGCAGATCACCTGAATCGCCTGAGCTACATTCAGTACGCCAT
Source organism: Acinetobacter sp. NPDC052428 (assembly GCF_044547685.1). Classification (GTDB taxonomy): domain Bacteria; phylum Pseudomonadota; class Gammaproteobacteria; order Pseudomonadales; family Moraxellaceae; genus Acinetobacter; species Acinetobacter lwoffii_G. The sequence continues at coordinate 10,319 of NZ_JBIUAT010000020.1, read as the reverse complement.
AATCAGTATTCACAGGAATAGTCAGATGATAATTGGCCATCGCCAGTTCTTCATTGGTCAGACCACGGTCTTCACGGCCAAATAGAATCGCGACTTCCTGCTGATTTTGTACCACGGCGGACATGGCTTTTTCAGCGGCAGGGCGCACATCTAACAGCGGCCAGGGAATGGTACGGCTACGTGCGCTGGTACCGAATACAATCTGACAGTCTTTAATGGCATCTTCAAGGGTTTCTACAATCTCGATCTGCTCGATCAGGTCAGTTGCACCCGCGGCCAGCGCGTCAATATCCGGATGCGGATAGGTTTTCGGTGCCACCAGAACCAGCTTAGACAAGCCCATGGTTTTCATGGCACGTAAGGCACTGCCGATATTGGCAGGTAAAGTGGTATTGACCATGACAATACGCACATGGGAGAGATGTGCTGAAACAGCAGCATTGTCAATTTGACTCATGAGGATTCCAATTTTAAGGTGTTTTAAAGATCAGGATTTATGAATATTGCGGCTGGGATTCAGCCTGATACAGCTCCAGTGCATCATCCATGCTCATGCCCGCAGGCGGCGGAGGAATATCCACCGGCTTGGCCTGTTCATAGGACACGGCTTTGGCAGCTTTGGACTTGACCTGATACTCAATATGCAAGGCTTCTTTACCAAAATAATCACGCAATTTGGCTAAGAGCTCATCCAGTGGGGCAACTTTCCAGTTGAGACCCAGATGCAGTTCAGTCGTGGCATACGGATAGTCCAGATACAGAATCACCGGAATATGTGCTGACATATCGACATTACAATAAGGAGTCAGAATCTGCTGCAGGTCACGGCTCAAGCTCTTGCTGAAATGCTCGGCTGTGAGAGTAATCTTGATGCTATTGGCACGTTTCTGACGAATTTCATTCAGGCTAAATGCTTTGGTGAGGCGTCCCATCGGACGGTCAAAGCCTTCACGCTCATAAATTTCACCTTCAATCACCACCACCTTATCGAGCTGGATAATCTCTTTAAAGCGGTTGAAGCGTTCGTGATTGGCTGAAATCTCAATCCGTGCCGTACCATCATCCAGTGTCATCATCATCCGGTTCGGAAAGTTGGCAATATCCACCACCAATCCTGCAAACACGGTGGTCACGCCACGGCGGGTCGGCGTCAGCTCATTGATCTGACTAGGCACAAAGGCTTTTAGTTCATTGCGATACACATCAATCGGGTGGCCGGTTAAATACAGGCCAAGCGTGTCTTTCTCACCTTTCAGGCGAACTTCATCTGCCCAAGGTTTGACTGGCTTAGATGGCTTGCGCTGAACTTCTTCAACTTCGCCAAACAGGTCCATGATGCCGGTTTCACGATTGGAACGTGCCTGTTCCGCAGCTTGAACCGCTTCAGGCAGTTGCGCCATCAGGTCGGCACGGTCAATTCCCAAGCAATCCAGTGCACCTGAACGAATCAGTGCTTCTAGAGTACGCTTATTGATTTTTTTCAGGTCAATACGATGACAGAAATCAAACAAGTCACGGAATGAACCTTCTTGCGCACGCGAGTCAATCACTGACTGCATCGCCGCTTCACCGACGCCTTTGATCGCACCCAGACCATAGACAATGGTTTGCTCATCGATAGCATGGAATTGATACAGCGACATATTCACTGACGGCGGTAAAACTTCCAGATTATTCTTGCGACAGTCATCAATCAGGAATACCACGTTGTCGGTGTTCTGCATCTCCGAGGTCAATACTGCCGACAGGAATTCAGCCGGATAATGCGCTTTCAGCCATGCAGTTTGGTAGGCAACCAAAGCATAGGCAGCCGCATGCGATTTGTTAAAACCATAGCCGGCAAACTTTTCCATATAGTCAAAGATATGGTTGGCCGTAGCTTCATCAATGTCTTTTTTCGATGCACCTTCAATAAAGATCTGGCGCTGTTTGACCATTTCTTCCGGTTTTTTCTTACCCATCGCACGACGTAACAAGTCCGCGCCGCCGAGGGTATAGCCGGCACAATACTGTGCAGCCTGCATTACCTGTTCCTGATACACCATAATCCCGTAGGTGGGTTCTAGCACGCCTTCAAGCAAGGGATGCAGATATTCAAAATCGCCACCATGCATCCGGTGAATAAAGTCAGGAATCAGATCCATCGGGCCTGGACGGTACAGCGATACGAAGGCAATAATTTCTTCAAACTTGCTCGGACGTGCCTCTTTCAGCATCTTCTTCATGCCCACGGATTCAAACTGGAATACCGCAGTGGTGTTGGCATTGGCAAAGACCAAATATGCGTCTTTATCCTCAAGCGGGATATAAGCAATGTCTAAAGGCTTGTCAGATTTGATGCGTTTATTAATATTTTTAACCGCATCTTCAATCACAGTCAGGTTTCGTAAACCCAAGAAGTCAAACTTCACCAGACCTGCAGATTCGACATCGTCTTTATCGAACTGTGCCACGCGTCCGGTACCATCGGCATCACACATAACCGCAGAGAAATCAGTAATTTTGGTCGGCGAGATCACCACACCACCGGCATGTTTACCAGTATTTCGGGTAATACCTTCCAGTTTCAGTGCCATTTCCCAGATTTCGGCTGCATCGTCATGATCTGGATTGGATGGATTGGTGACGATATCTTTAAGCTGTGGTTCAGCCTCCAGCGACTCAAGTAGGCTTAGACCTAAAGGCTTGGTCGGGATCATTTTCGAGATACGATCTGCCAAGCCATAAGATTTGCCCAAAACGCGGGCAACATCACGAATCGCACCTTTGGCCGCCATGGTACCAAATGTTGCAATCTGGGAGACTGCATCTCGGCCATAGGTACGCGCCACGTAGTCAATCACGCGGTCACGGCCTGCGATACAGAAATCGACGTCGAAGTCGGGCATCGAAACACGTTCCGGGTTCAAGAAACGTTCGAACAGCAGTTCATAACGCAGCGGATCAAGATCGGTAATTTTTAAGCTATAGGCGACCAGTGAACCTGCACCCGAACCACGCCCCGGACCGACCGGGACGCCGTTACTTTTCGACCACTGAATGAAGTCCATCACGATCAAGAAGTAGCCGGGGAATCCCATCGAGTTAATGATATTAATCTCGTATTCGATACGCTCATCATAAGGCTTACGAATGTCCGGCCAGTCTTCATCACGTTGTTCAGGCGGATACAGGAAATTCAGGCGTTCTTCCAGACCTTCTTTGGACAAGTGCGCAAAGAAGGTATCAATGGTATGACCTTCAGGAATCGGATAATCAGGCAGGAAGTATTTGCCCAGTTGCAGCGTCACATTACAGCGTTTGGCAATGTGATAGGTGTTCTCAATCGCAGATGGAATATCCGAGAACAGCGCCGTCATTTCTTCAGCAGATTTGAAATATTGTTCAGGTGAATAGGTTTTAGGGCGGCGGTTGTCACCAAGCACATAACCATCTGCAATACATACCCGTGCTTCATGCGCTTCATAATCTTCACGGGTCATGAAGTGCACATCGTTATGTGCGACCACACCAATATTGTATTTTTTTGCCAGTTTGACCGCTTCCAGAATAAAGTTATCTTCATCCGGACGATTGGTACGGGTCAGGGCAAGATAAACACGATTGCCAAATTTTTCGACCCATTCTTCTAGCAGCGGTTCCGCTTTTTGCGGATTTGAACTCATCAGCATTTTGCCGACATCGGAATGCATGCCGAGCAGGGCAATCATGTCCTCAGACTGATTTAAAATCCATTGTTTTTGAACGCAGGGGATATCCAGTTGCTGACCACTGATAAAGCCTTCAGATACCAGTTCAGTCAGGTTGCGCCAGCCGGTATTGGTCATGGCCAATAAGGTCATGCGATGTTCGGCATCATTCAGGCGAATTTCGGAACCCAGAATCGGCTTGATGCCTTTGCCTAAACATTTGCCATAGAACTTGACGGCAGCATGCAGGTTAGAAAGATCCGTGAGCGCAAGGGCAGGCATCTGTTCTTCTTCGGCAGCTTTGACCAAGTCAGGTATCCGTACGATGGATTCAGTAATCGAAAATTCTGTATGAATACCAAGATGAACAAAGTGCATAGATGAGTCCCTGCTAAAACCATTGAATAGTTTAACATGGGATTTATTGTTTCAGTTTGAAATTGAGGGGAAATGGCTAACTTTTAGGTCAAGTTTGAATTTGATTTTTTAAGCTGATTATTTAGTTAGTTGTTAGAAGATATTTTCTTTTACTTTTGATGGGACAAAAGTAACAAAACCCTTTTGTTGATCTAATGGAACTTCCATGTGCTATAAATCAACGGGCGACTTCCTGTCGCCGTGGCACGTATCAAATAGTTGCAGGACTTTACTTTGAAATAATGAGAAAGGGTTCGTAAGTATTAAAAACAATAAACCCTCTTTTTAGAGGGCTTTATTCATACATAAAAACTAGCTTAACGAAGTCGGGATAACCAGTCACCGAGGCTTTGTACAATCTGCACTAGAATCAGTAATACAATCACCGTCATGATGACTACAGAGGTATCAAAACGCTGATAACCATAAGAAATCGCTAAGTCACCAATACCACCCGCACCGACAGCACCGGCCATTGCCGTTGCACCAATCAAACTGATGGTAGCAGTAGTCAAGTTTAGAATCAGTGAGCTACGCGCTTCCGGCAGAATAAACTTAAAGATAATTTGCATTGGCGTCGCGCCCATCGCTTGGGCAGATTCGATAATACCTTCATTCACTTCGAGTAAAGAGGTTTCAATCAGGCGACCAATGTATGGGCCGACATAAATGGTCAATGGAACAATCGCTGCCCAGGTCCCAATCGATGTGCCGACAATTAACTTGGTCAGTGGAATCACTGCAATCAACAAGATAATAAACGGCAGGGAACGCAACGCATTCACAATCGGATTGAGACCGTGATAAATCACACGATTCGGCAGAATTCCATTCGGACGTGTTACCAACAGGGTAATCGCCTGAATAAAGCCCCAGATACAGCCAAACAGCATCGCGAAGAACACCATATGAAAGGTTTCTTGCAGCGCTGTCACAAACTGATCTATCGACAGGGAGCTTTTCCAGAACGGCGCCGTGATCGTCGTCAGCCACTGTACAATTAAATCTCTCATGCCTGTACTCCCGCCTGATCGACTTGTACGCCGTGTTGTTCAAGAAATTTTATTGCTATCTGAATTTCTTGTGCATCACCCAGTAGCTGAATAAACATCTGGCCAATGACCGCACCCTTAATTTCGGTCATGTTGGCAAACAGAATATTTAAACTGATATCAAACTGTTTAATGACAGCCTGAATTACAGTTTCCTGAGCTGAGCTACCAAGGAATTTTAGGCAATAAATACTGTGATGGTTCTGGTTTTCCAGATTATTCAGAATATTGACCGGTAAATGTTGCTGAAGTACAGTCTGAATGAAATTCTTGGTGGTCGGGTGCTGTGGCTGACTAAATATTTGTAAGGTGCTGCCTGTTTCAATCACATCACCTTTTTCCATCACAGCGACATAATCACACACGGTTTCAATCACATCCATTTCATGGGTGACCATAACAATGGTGATGCCTTGTTCTTCATTAATTTTTTTAAGGAGCTGTAGAACAGATTTGGTGGTTTGTGGATCAAGTGCAGAAGTTGCTTCATCACAGAGTAAAATTTTTGGATGATTGGCAAGGGCACGGGCAATGCCGACGCGCTGCTTTTGACCGCCAGACAATTCATCTGGAAACGCATGACGTTTATGTTTCAGGTCAATAAAGTCTAATAATTCTTCGAGGCGCTTTTCCCGTTCTGCCTTGCTCCAGCCGAGGAGTTTCATGGGCATTTCGATATTGGCCGCCACAGTTTTAGTTTGCATTAAATTGAAATGCTGAAAAATCATGCCGATGCTGGCACGTTCTTGACGCAATGCTTTGGCATCGAGTGCGGTAAAGTCTGTTCCGTTAATGATAATCCGGCCTGAGCTTGGGCGCTCAAGCAGGTTGATCAGACGGATGAGGGTGCTTTTACCGGCACCACTATAACCGATGATGCCAAAAATACTGCCGGTTGGAATCTGAAGATTAATCTGATTCAAGGCATGCAAGGTTTGACCCTTAAGCTCATACTGTTTTGAAATATCTTTAAATTCAATCATAGTCTCAAAAACTGCATCACGGATAAAAAAACAGGCAAGAAATCGTCCTTGCCTGTTCTAAAAGTCTATTATAGTACTATTTTGATTCAGTTAAATACGTCACAGGTTTGTTTACCGCAACTTTCGTACCACCAAAATGTTCATCAACATATGCTTTTACTGCTGGCGTATGATACAACGCACCTACTTTTTGCAGGACTGGATCGTTTTGACGGTCTGCTGCAACAGCTAATACGTTGACATTCATTTTTGTGCTTTGATCGATTGGCTCATAGTAAATCGCATCTTTCAATACGTTTAAACCACCTTCCATTGCCAGGGTATTGCCCAGCACAATCGCATCAACTTCATCTTTTACACGTACTGCAGTCGCCATTTGAATTGGCTTAATCACGATTTGTTTTGCATTTTCGGTCACATCAGAAGTTGTACCTTTGACATTGTCAAAACCAGCTTTTAATTTAACTAGGCCTGCTGATTGTAAAAGTAATAATGCACGTGATTCGTTTGCGCCGTCGTTAGGAATAGCAATGGTTGCACCAGTTTTAAACTCGTTTAAAGATTTCACTTTGCTTGAGTAAATACCCATTGGCTCTAAATAAGTGGTAGATAGAGGTACAATTTTGGCTGTGTTGGCATCGTTGTAAGCAACCATATAGGCATAAGACTGGAATGCATTCACATCAATTTCTTTGTTGGCTACTGCCGTGTTCATTGACACATAGTCAGTAAAATTTTTCACATCAAGTTTGATACCGGCTGCTTTGGTTTCAGGCAGGGTCGCGATATAACGCCATACGTCTGCATCTGAACCGGTCGAAGCCATAGTTACAGTTTGAAGACCATTAGCATCTTTGCTTTGCGCTGCATCAGTGGCAGGCGCTTCTTGTTTACCACACCCAGTTAAAGTCAATACAGAGGCACTTAAGATAACGCCAAGTAACTTTTTCATGAAATTGTCCTAATTCTATTCTTGCCTAAAGTATAAGCATTTTTAAATCGTGTTAAATAAGAGTTTTATTACGATCTAAGTAGGTGGCTTGATCATGGTTGAAGAGAGCTTGAGATCGGAAGATGCAAGCGTGCAGCAACAGTTCTGATGAACTTGATCAAGTCAGAGGCAGCCCAAATCTGATGTACCTGATCTATTTTGGAGAGAGAAAATAGATATTTTATAAGTACATGGTAAGGTTTGGGTGTTCTGAAGTTGCGAATATCATAACAATAAATCTATATTCGATATACTGGATAGAAAAGCCTTGCTTATCTCTTTAGTCGAATATAAAAAAGATCTTTTAAAGAAAATATTAATTAAAACAATATATTATTTATATTGAAAATATGGCTTTAATAAATATGTCTAAATACTGATCTTTATAAGATTTTGTAAGATAGAAATATAAAAAATGCATATAGATAAATTAAAGAAAATATCTGATTTTTGGCAAATTAAGAAAATTCTATCATTAACGAGATAAATTTTTCCTTTATATTAACTAAGCTTAGTATCTGATCTTGGTCTTCTCAGGTCATGATACTACAAGCTTGTTTTAACAGAAGGGAATATACAGATAATCTGAACGCTGTTTTTCATAGAGTACGTGTCTACACAAGATATGATCGGCAGGTACAAGTGGATGATCAAACTCTCCCACTTTTTCTAAGCTAATATTTTGCATGACACGTTCTGATGGTGTGTTGATGCAGGCAGTAAAAGAAATGACTTTCTCTAGGCGCAGGGTTCTAAAGGCATATTTCAGTACAGCTTTGGCTCCTTCAGTTGCATAGCCTTGGTTCCAGTATTGCGGTAACAAGCGCCAGCCAATTTCAGGGGCATCGGCAATTTTAAGCTCAGGTGGATGCACGTGTAAGCCAATAAAACCGATGAATTCGCCTGTAGCTTTGAGTTCTACGGCAAGGAGTCCCCAACCACGTGTATCAATAGCATTACGAATACGTTCAAGAAAAGCAGTTACCTCAGCCGCATCGAGTTTTTTAGGGAAGTAGCGCATGACCTCGTCATCTGCACACATTTGGATAAATGGGGCAGTGTCGGAATCTTGCCATTGGCGTAGGATGAGGCGAGGGGTGGTAATTGAAGCTGATGACATATACTTAGACCAAGATATAAGATGTTATCTATTAATCATTAAAATTTAATATAACATGGATGAAATTATGTTGGATGATCAACAGATTCAGAATCAAGAAACGCAAGTTTGTAGTAATCCTGCTTGGATGGTTCATCTAAAACCTTTTTCAGCAATCATTAGTGAACAACAACCTAGGATTAATTTTTCATTAGATCAGATCAATAACAATGATTATGAGGGAATGCAACTATCAAAAGTAATCGGAATTCTTTCTTTAGAAAGTGATGATAGTTTAGGTGCTTTAATTAGTTATAACGGAGCAATTGCAATCCCTCAAAGCGAAAATTTTCCAACACGCATTGATGGTATGATCCTAGACAGTATCGTGGACAATCGATCCCTCTAAATTCTTGAAATATTTCTGTTCAAAGGCTTCTGGACTTAACCAGCCGTTTGCAGAATGCCTTCTGACCCGATTGTAATAAATCTCAATATAATCAAACAAGACCGCATTCGCCTCTTTTCGAGTCGAAAACACACTGCCATGTACCACATGACCTTTTAATGTATGAAAGAAGCTTTCAGTCACTGCATTATCCCAACAGTTTCCACGTCTAGACATACTCTGAGTACAATCATTTTTCAGTAACAGCGCTCTAAAATCACGACTACAGTACTGTGAGCCTTGGTCCGAATGAACCATAACACCAGTTGGATAACCCTGACGAGCCATTGCATAGTTAAACGTATCACACACCAACTGGCGGTCTATTCGATGGCTGGTTTGCCACCCCACGATACGACGGCTAAATAAATCTAGCATCACACATAAATACAACCAACCTTCTTTAGTGCGGATATAGGTAATGTCTGTTGTCCAGACTTTATTAGGCTGAGTAACTGTAAATTGGCGATCCAACAAGTTGGGTGCTGTAGGCAAACGATGGGTTGAATCAGTCGTATGCTTGTATTTACGCGCAATCCTGCTACGTAAACCAAGCTTTTTTAGCATCCTTCCAATAGTACGTTCGCTCATGTTGTAACCTAAATCATGCATGTCATGTACTAATGAAGGTGCACCCAATCGTGCATGATGCTGCCAATATACGGCTTTTAAGTCATTATATTTCTGTGCCGTATTGGCTTGACGTTTTCGCCAGGCATAATAGCCTGAAGTGCTGACACCTAGGTATTTACAGGCAGAAGATACGGTGACTTCATTCATATCTAGATCTTGAATTACCGTGTACTTTTCTTGGCATGATCTGTTAGAAAGTACACATGCGCTTTTTTTAAGATGTCATTGGCTTCCTTGAGCTGTTTGACTTCTTTCTCTAATTCCACGATCCGCTGTTGTTCTGGTGAAAGTTGACGTTTGCTTGAACCTGCCGGATTGGTTTCACGAATCCATTTATCTAATGTTTAATAACCCACACCTAATTTCTGGGCGATTGCAGCTACAGACTCGTGTGAGTTTGAAAGTGCATAATCAATCGCTTGCTGTTTAAATTCGGGACTAAAACGTTTAGCCATTTCTTGAATCTCCAAAGATTAAAGTTACGTTATCTTTAGAGGGTCGTGCTGTCCATTATTTTGTCTAGGATCATTATTGCACGCTGTACTGTTGCTCGATTAATGAAAAAGCTAGGTATACAAGGTGTTTGGCGAGGTAAGAACAAACAAACCACCCGTAGCCGAGATGACCAAAAACGAGCAGATGATTTAGTGAAACGTAATTTTAGAGCTGATCATCCTGACCAACTGTGGGTCAGTGACTTTACGTATATTCAAACAAATTCAGGCTGGGTCTATACCGCCTTTATTATTGATGTGTTCTCACGAGCAATTGTTGGCTGGAAAGTATCTACACGAATAAATACAGATAGGGTGCTCGATGCATTAGAGCAAGCATTGCATGATCGAGGCATGCCAAAGAATGTGATTCATCATTCCGACAGAGGTGTTCAATATCTTTCTATTCGCTATACCAATCGTTTAGAGGCAGCAAATTTACGAGCATCAGTCGGTACGACTGGTGATTCATATGATATTGCTTTGGCTGAAACGGTGAATGGCTGCTCCAAA
>NZ_JBIUAT010000019.1:0-57413 GCF_044547685.1 Acinetobacter sp. NPDC052428 | reverse complement strand
TACCGGGATATTCAGGTCAAACATGCTGCTGAGCTTCTCATGCGCCAAGGTAGGTCCAAAGCCCAGCAGATGTTCAGAAATAATGGAAAGACATTCTGATTTTAACAGAACGTCATGGCGACGATGACCCGGTTGACCACGACTGGCATGCGTCATGCCTGAAACACTATCTTGATTGAGCTTCTGCAATAACCGGGTAATTTGACGGGTGGAAAGATTCAGGATTTCAGCAGCACGGACTTGGGTAATACGATGATCTCGAACGTCTTGCAGAACTGCAAGACGTTGAATTTCTTTGTCAGACATAGTGATCAGCATCTATATTTTATATCCAGTCCATGGTGATAAAAACCATCATAAACCAGACATTTTTATTGGTGAGAATATAGACACTTTAAATGGGTTCTAACAGATTGATTTCGTATAATGTATATTATGTTAAATCAGATATCTGCGACAGCACTCTTACAAAGTTATTGTGCATTTACCTTATGTATACACCTAGCCGTTAAAAAAATATTGGGAACTTTTATAGATGGCGGATTACCAAAACCAAAGCTATTTTCGATCAGCATATCTATAAATAGTATCAAGATCTTTTTCAATCGAACCAGAAACGATATTGGGTAAAACCTGATTCACCTTCACAAAGATTTTTTCAGGATAACCAACCTGATAGGACTGACAGTCTTTCTGTAAAAAATGATAAAACTCTTGTGCGACAAAATCAGAATCATCCATTTTAGTGCCCAGTGCTTGATTCATCTCTGTAACATTTGCATCATTCATCTCCGTGATCGTTGCCCTTGGTGAAAAATAACGAAATTGAATTAAGGTCTTAGCATACTCACGTGCCAAGGCTTCGGTAGCACCGCGCAAGGCGAATTTGCTGGCACAATAACTGACATAACCCGGATAGCCAATGCTGCCAAAGGTAGAGCCAATATGAATGATCTGGCTTGGCTGATTTTTAGACATCAGTGGAATCATGCCCTGCACCAGTTGCAAGGGATAGACCACATTAATCAGCATCATCTGTTCCATCATTTCCTGTGCCTGCTGTGAGAACAGACTGAAATCATTGATACCGGCATTATTGATGTAATAGTGAATGGGGGTATTCAGTTCGGCCAGCGCACCCAGTAATTCGTTACGGCTGTGCTGCTCGGCCAGGTCACAGCAGATCCCTTGCAGTTGTATATCCGGATAACGCTGTGCCAGTTTTTCACCTAATTTTCGCAAAGTGTGTTCATTACGTCCGACCAGAACCAGATTCAGGCCATTTTTCCCGAGAATATCGGCAATGGCCTGACCAATGCCACCGGTCGCACCTAGAAGAACTGCTGTTAAATTGGACATAGATCACTTCTCTTATCGTTGAATTTTTTAATATAATGCCTCTTCCTGCTTTGCTTAAAAGTCAGGATTCAGGCCCAGTCCCATACAGATATACAATTTACGCTGCTCAAGTGGCACCAAGATTTCACGTCGGCCATGCATAAAGCGTTTGTTATCAATGATCACCAGATCACCATCCTGCCAGTCAATTTCTGAGGTCTGGGTTTCACAACGCTCTGCCAGTTCTGCGAGTAAGTCTGAACTGATCTCTGAACCATCAGCAAAATAAAAACAGGGTTTTTCATAATTGTAAGAAGGCCCGAGTAAGGTATTGGCAAAGGCTGGAACACCCTTGAGATTGTCATGGCGGACCATCGGCATATTTAAATGATAGTGCACTCCCCCATCATGTGCGGGACTGATCCGCTGTCCAGGCACCATCTCGATAAAGCGTTCCAGCTCCTGCTGTCCAACCTGCTCTGCATTTTCAATATTCAAGGCAGTGGCCACATATTTCTGCCAGATCGGTTTGGGTAAATAACGGCTAATGGTCATCGGTTCGGCAAATTTCTGCTTGAGAGCATCCGACATATTTTTCCAGACTTCATGTCCATCACATAAGGTAGTCTGCGAACCGCGCGAAGCACTTTTCTCACTGAAAAAGGCGATGATATCGGGCGGTAAAGGCGTCGTGCCATTTTCAATATGCAGCCCCATGGCTTGGCTACCTGCATCAACTTTCTGGGACTGACGAGTGACATTTTCGCGTGCAGGATCATAGGTCAGCCGTTCGCATAGCCTATTCATGAGTCCACTAAACGAGGTCACGTCATAGTGTTCATGTCTTAACAAAACCCAACCCTGTTCTACCAATTGCGTTTTAATCTGTTTAGGTGTGGTGTACAAAGCTTGCTGTGCAATATTCATGTGTTCTCTCTCATTCAACAGGTCAATGGGTCTGTGAATTAGGCAAAATTAAGTTGGGACTCGTCCGGTATCAGTTCAGCCTGAAACTTTTGCTGAATCTGCTGTCTGCGCAGTTTGCCGTTGTCGGTCAACATCTGGTTGTCTAAAGAAAATGGCTCGGGAGCACGGCACCAGTATTTGATCTGGGCATAGTCCGGCATCCGGCTATTGGCCCGCTGAAGTGCTGCTGCCAGTTGCTGGTCTTGCGTATCATCCGGGGCATAAATCACGGCTGAAAGATGTGGCTGGGCTTCGCCAAAAATGGCAATCTGCTGGATTTCCGGCTCGGTCAGACTGTTGGATTCGACCCATTCCGGAGAAATATTGCGTCCAAAACTGCTGATAATCATCTGCTTGATGCGTCCGGTAATGTACAAATAGCCATCCTCATCAAAATATCCGGCATCACCCGTATGAATATACGGTGTCGCAGTCATGTCATTGACATAACCCAGCATGGCATTACCCTTCACTACTACTTCGCTATTGGCTGCAATCTCAACTTCGACATGCGGTAAAATCCGACCCACACTGCCAATGCGGCATGCACCCGGCAGATTCAGACTGACTACCGAGGCACACTCGGACAGGCCATACCCCTCATAAACCGGAAGGTTAAGTTTCTGGCACTGTTTGAGTAAATCAGCAGAGACTTTCCCTCCACCGACCGCAATAAATTTCAGCGTCTTGAAACCTGCAGCACCGTGTTCAGCGCTATATTCCACAATCGCTTTCAGCATCTGCGGTAATAAAATCACACTTTCGATTTGATAGCTCTGCACTGCATTTACAAACCGCTCTGTATCAAAAGTATGGTTAGATACCAGACCGAACTGGCTCACCTCACCGACTACTACAGCGCGCCCCATCCCCAGTGCGACATAAATGCCGGCAATATTTTCCAGCAAGGTGGCGAATGGAATCAGGCCCAAATGCCGCCCAAGCTGACTGCTGGCCAGTGCCTGACTGAGTGAATGAGTAATTGATTCTATGGTATCTTCTGCCAGACACACGCCTTTCGGTGTTCCGGTACTGCCAGAGGTATAGGTAATTTTTGCCGGCTGCTGGGTTTGTGAAGAAAGTGAAAATTGTACTGCCTGCTCTAGCTGAAAAAAGCGTGCATGTAGCTGGCCAGCAATAAATATCTCATCTCCACTCATGTCTTGAGCCAGATTTAACAGCCATTCTGGTGCAGAGAAAGATTCATCCAGAATACAGAGCAGCTCGGTTTGGCTGTCGGAAAGCAGATGCTGTACTTGAGCTGCAGTAAAAAATAGAGGAACAGGGATTACAGTCATGCCGGCTTTTTGTGCGGCAAGATCGACCACAATCCAGTCCATACTATTTACGCCCCACAAGGCCAGACGTCGCAGATTAAGCTGCATAAAACTGGCACTCAATAATTCTATCCGCCGTTGTAGTTCCGCATAGTTCAGCGTTGCTTGTGCGGTGACCACAGCTTCTCGTTGCGGGTATTGTCGTGCTTGCAGTCTGATACGTTCAAATAAAGCAGTCATCATTTAAATTCTGTGCCTCGGTAATCAAGCAAAATGCTTTAATGACTAAATTGATAAAGTTGACGAGCGACTTGTAGGGCTTCTGCCACATCAATCGCCAGCACATAAGGCTTCTGCTGGTAATAGCTGCCCCACAGGTGCTGTGCCTCTCCTAGGACTTGCGGGTCAGCCTTTTCCAGCACATGAAAACGTAATCCCATCTGTTGCAGCACATAACGCACAGCGGCTGTTCCTGTACATACTGCCCATTCGATGTGTTGCTGCGAGAGATGAAAAACCAGAAACGCTACCATCAATTTGGCTTTGTCCATATCTAGTGCTGCAAGATTGCCAATTTCTACCACTTTGTCTCGACTGACCTGGGTTTGGCTCAGTTTACTTAACATGTTTTCAACGGGTTCATCGAGATACTGTTCCAGAAAGGCATAGGCTTTATTTAAATGCTGCATACCAATCACAACCTGCATCTCGGAGCCGTGATAACCGGCAAACAGGGTCGAAGAGAAGCTCGATACAGTGGCCTGATGGACTTGCTGATATTTTTCCTGAATAAAATTTTCCAGGCTACGGCGTTCAGGTGTCTCGCTTTGTTCTACAGTTTCGACCGTCAAATGTAGCGATTGATCCTGTGCTGAAATTACCGGATACGCCGGAGGTACTTGTAGTAAAAATTTATTGTGATTGATTTGTTTTTTATATTCAGGCTGCTTGAAATATGTATTTAGAAAGTGAATCTGACTAGATAAATAAGGATCAAAACTAAACTTGATCATTTGGCTCACACCACGAAATTAACTTGCTACTCAAGATAGAAGTCCAAACTTAAAAAATTCTTAATTTTGTGCAAAAGAATGTAAAAGCTATGTGTATAAAAAATCCAGAGAACGGCCGGTTTTTTTAAGAGCATTTTAAGATTGAAAATTTAAGTTATTCCTATCTCTCTATTGACTGAATCTGCTTTATGTCTTCCTACCGATCACCTTATAAAGGCACCTCAGGAACGCAGCGTATTTTTAATGCGACCCGTTATTCCATGGCTGGTTTTAAAACCGCCTTTCAAAATGAGGCCGCCTTCCGGCAGATCCTGCTGATTAATCTTATTTTGATTCCTCTAAGCTTTTGGATGCCAGTTAGCCGAGTTGAGCAAGCGCTCATGGTCGCCGTGTGCCTATTGGCGTTGATCATTGAACTGATTAACTCAGCGATAGAGGCAGTGGTAGATCGTATTTCCATGGAACGGCATGAACTGTCTAAAAATGCCAAGGATATGGGCAGTGCGGCTCAGTTTGTAGCACTTAGTTTAATTGCCCTGACCTGGGGCATCATTTTGGCTGGTCATTTGATTTGACCTCTGCTCTTGCTACTGCCTGAAATGGACAACTTAAAAATGATCACTGACCGTTCCCGGTTTTTACTGACCCAAACTTTACTTTTGATCTTCAGTTTTTTGATTCTTCTCAACTTCTTTGACATTGGAGGAGTGCTGGACTTACAGCTCATCTATCCCTTTATCGATGATCATGGTCAATTTCCCCTTCGAAAACAATGGGCACTGGCAGAACTCAATCATCGCTATGTGAAAGACCTGCTGATTCTGGTGTATATCACATTATTACTGGCCTGGTTGGCATCACTAAAATGGCAGAACTGGCATACGCGGCGCTGGGAATTTGGCTATTTCTTTAGCATGGTGGTGCTGACCACGGCCTCGATCGGAATTTTAAAATCTCAGTCGGCCCATGCCTGTCCCTGGGATATGACCATACCTACCCATAACGGGATTTTGTGGGATTTTAGTGCTACTGCGGGCCACTGTTTTCCTGGAGGGCATGCATCTAGTGGTTTTGCGTTGATGGCTGGTTATTTTGTTTATCGCATTTCTAACCGCAAGCGTGCTTATTTTCTTCTGATCGCTGCAGTAATTTTAGGGTTGACCATGGGCTGGGCACAAATGATGCGCGGAGCACATTTCCTGAGTCATAATTTATGGACTGGCTGGATTATCTGGTGCATGAATGTCATTGGCTATACGCTGTTTAGCCATAAACTACCCATAGAAAAGACCACTCCTATACTCTCTAGTATCAGGCAACCTTAACTCCAAAAAAACCAGAAGCTTATTCGCTTAGGCTTCGATTAAAGGAAGCTTGACCTGTACACAAAGGCCACTCAGATTGGTACTTCGCGAAAATTCTAGTGTTCCACCCAAGCGCTCGGTGGCTTTATCTACAATGGATAAACCCAAACCGCTGCCAATTTCTGCATGGTTATGTATCCGGTAGAAGCGTTGCCGGATCTGATTGAATTGAGCAGGATCTATCCCTGCCCCACTGTCTTCAATTTGTAAAACCGCCTGCCGTCCTTGCTGGAAAATAGATACATTAATCACGCCATCCTTCGGACTGTATTTAATTGCATTATCAATTAAATTATAAATAATCGAGTGCAAAGCTGAAACCTGGCCCTGAATCTGCAGTTCCTGTTGCTGTTCTACGCCCAAATCAATGTCTTTCTGTAGCGCCAATTGAATTAGTTCTTCGATACAGGTGACTGTCATTTGATTCAGTGATAGCAATTGAACAGGTTCGCTTAAACCTTCGGTCACATCCTGTTTTGCCAGACTCAATAACTGGTTGACCAGATGCTGCATACGCAAAATGCCTTGACTCAAATTATGGATAGACTCGCTTTGAGGGAACTGCTGTAGCAAAATTTGCAGCTGTAAGTTTAGTGCTGTCAGTGGCGTGCGTAATTCATGGGCAGAATCTGCTACAAATTGACGTTGTTCCTGTTGGGCCAGAGAAATGCGGCCAAACAAATAATTCATTTCCTGAATGGTCGGTTCCAGCTCCAAGGGATAATCTTTCATTGCAATTGGCTTTAAGTCTTGTGCCTTGCGGCTGGCCAATTCAGTTTTAAAATCATTGAGGGGCTGAAAATTTTTCCGGATCATCCAGCCTAAGCCAAATACTGCAAAAGGTAAAAAAAGCACATAGGGAAGAAACATATTGGCTGCCAGCTCCAGAGCCAGTTCCTGCCGGACATTTTGCTGCTGGCTCACCTGAATCTGTAATTGTTTACCAGGAATAATATAAGTTAACCAGGTTCCATAGGGCGTTTGATGCTTGTAGAAACCTGCTTTCCTGACCGGTGCCACCAGAACATCCTGCGGATGCAAGGAAGTGGCTGTATCTGCATAGGACCAGATATCTACAAATAAATCTTCTTCACTGTATTGTTTTGCCAGATCAATTTGGCTTTGTAAGGGTTGCGGATGATTTTCTGAAATGCGCTCTGCCAGACTTTGCATCTGTTTATCCAGTACTTCATTAATTTCTTCGAGCGCAATCCGGTATGCTGCAAAGATTAGCACACAGCCCAGTACCACGCTAAATAATGAAATATAAATAACCAGACGTTTTTGCAAGGAATAACGTTTTTGCATGGTGCTCATCCTAAGCGATACCCTAGCCCACGTATGGTACGTATGAAGTCTTTTCCTAGTTTTGCCCGCAGATGATGGATATAGACTTCCACCGTATTACTGCTGACATCACTGTCAAAATCATAAAGCTTGTCTTCCAGATCATTCTTGGAAAAAATTTTATTCGGATGATTTAGCATGGCCATTAAGATAGACCATTCCCGGTTGGATAATTCTATAGCCTGTCCATTAAACAGAGCGATATGCTGCTCCAGATCTAGTTCCAAACCACTGTGTGATAATTTCTTATTCGTATCTATCCCGGTATTTTTTAAACCACTACGGCGTATTAAGGCATGAATACGGGCCAGCAGTTCCTCAAACTCATAGGGTTTAATCAAGTAATCATCTGCTCCCTGATTCAGCCCATCTACCCGGTTTTGTAATTGATCCCGAGCGGAGATAATCAGTACCGGTAAATTAGGAAACTTCTGCCGGATATTCTTTAGCACCAGCATGCCATCCATCATCGGCAAGCCTAAATCGAGCAGGACAATATCGTAGACCTGCTGCTGTAACTGTTTTAAACCCTCAATCCCATTATTGACCCAGTACACCTCAAACTGATGCAGTTTAAGCAATGTTTCAGTCGACTCGGCAATCATAAAGTCATCTTCAATAATCAGTATTTTATGCATTTCAAGCTCTGTTTTTTAATGATGATGAGCATTGTGCAAGCATATCATTTTTAGCTTCAATCACTTGCGTTTTTATATCCAGCATACTTAATAAGCTGGGGAAAAGATGGTCGTGACTGCGTGCCTGTCCGGTCTGTGTTTTTAAACAGCTTAGCTGCCGGGCATTGTACTGTTGCCAGGTATCGGAAAACCACATCAGCATTGGGATATGGGTTTGCTGAGTGGGCGCCATGCTATAAGGAGCACCATGCAGGTATAAACCATGCTCTCCGGTGGATTCTCCATGATCAGACAGGTACCAGAAACCGGTCTGATATTGAGTCTGCTGCTTTAAAGTTTCAATGATCTGGGCAAGAACATGGTCTGTATATACAATCGAATTATCATAGCTATTCTTTAATTCTTCTGTACTACAGCCCTGAATAGCATTGGTATTACAGGTCGGTTGAAATGGCTGATATGGCGCTTTGGAACGCTTGTAATATGCGGGGCCATGACTACCCATCTGATGCAGTACAATTAATTGTGGGGTCGGGTTGTTTTTATCCAGATGTGCCAGATAATCTTTCAGGCTATCCACTAGGATTTCATCAAAACATTCACCACCGGCATCACACCACTTCTGTTTCAGTTGTGCCGGAATCTGGTATTTTTGTACCCGGTCACAGGCACCTTTACAGCCCGAATTATTATCAATCCAGGTCACCTGATAACCGGCCCGCTGCGCAATATCCAGCAGACCTTCTCGGTGGCTGGCTAGCTGTTCATCATAGGTTTTACGTGACATGCCCGAAAACATACAAGGGACTGAAACGGCTGTTGCAGTTCCACAGGAGCTGACCTGATTGAAATTAATTACCGATAACTTGCTCAGTTCAGGATTGGTATTGCGCGCATAGCCATTTAAAGCGAAACTCTCGGCACGTGCAGTTTCTCCAACAACCAGCACCATCAATTTGGGATGATCCTGCATTTGGGCCTGCTGTAACAGATGAGCATCTTCGCCAAAAGCCACCAAAGGTAAATTCGCTTTAGGTGCTTTCTTTTTATAATAGGACAAGGTGGACGCGATGCTATTTTGTGGAGAAAGCATTCCCTTCAGATCACGATGCTCGCGGAAGATGGCCGCATAATCGATATAGAAACAGAACAATAAGCCTAGAATCAGTCCGAGTGAGACTACACTGCTCAAGCCTTTTTGTAAGATTTTACGCCCCAGCGATGCAGGCTGAATTTGAAGCATCCAGACGATGCCGAGTGGAAATATTACAAATCCCAGTGTCCAGATCACCAGTCGCATTGACCAGAGATCACGAACTTCGCGGGCATCGGTTTGCAGCATATTCTGGATCTGGTCTGGCGTAATAACGACCCCCAGACTATTGACAAAGTAAGCACTGAAACCACCCAGAATGATCAGGGCGCTGGCCAGTATTTTGGCGTTCCATTTCCAGTTCAGCCACTGTAATACCAGATTGTAAAACGCAATAATGATCAGCGCCGTAGCGACCAGTAACAGACCTGCTTTTAGATTGGCATAAGGCGTAAATTCATGGATTTTCTGATAGAAAGCAAAGTTTAGGATCAATCCCAGCCACATAGCCAGCAACATGTTGAAGCCTGAAAGACTAATCGACTTTTTAGGTCGCTGACTAAAAAAGGACGAATGGGAAAACAGCTTCAGCATGATCCGTGGCTCAAAGACTTTAAGATGCTTTAGCCTAGAATCTGAATCTTAAAAATGACTTAAAATGATTGGATCATTTCATAATATATGCAAACCCGCTCTTCTTTATTTCAAACTCAGAAGAATAAAGATAAGTCCTAACATATGTAGAATCTGGCTAGGCGCAAAATACAGAAAAAACTTCCATCCCCCGGTCACAAAAGAATTGATACTTTTAGACACCGCATGTGCCGCAAGTCCAATCATGACAGCATAAATTAAAGTCAGGTTGTGAGGATTTCCCTGTATCACCACACCTGCTACAGCAGCATGCACTTCAAATAAAGAGGCTAAAAAAGTGCCTAAAATTAAGCCGCTATCCCCCAGTAAAAGATTCGCACCGTAAATCCCAGCCTGGATTAAGGTCAAACTTACCGCAATAATTACTGCTTCTTTTATACTGAACATCCGGCTATCAATTTCTTGTATTTCATTGATGGTCGTACTGTTATCCGCTTGGGGAGTTCGATAAATCAAGAATCCGGCAGCAATACATAAAATTCCGATGCCTACCAAACTCGGAATCAGCAAGAACTTGAACCATTCTACGCTCACTCCCAGAACAATCAGCAAGAGCTGTAATAAGGTGGCAATACAGGAGATCAATCCAGCACCTGCATTTAATTTAGCACTGGCCTGTCCGGATCGGACTTGCATGCCCAAACTGGCAATCGTGGCCGTACTGGAGACAAACCCCGAGGCTAAGGCAGATAAAATGAGAGCCTTATCATTGGACAGGATTCGTTTTGCCACATGTGCCATGGACTGAACAATCAAGATTAAAATGAGTAATTTCAAGATGATATAAGGATTTAGTACGGCGCCCCACAAGGGCTTATTGGGCATGACCGGCAACGCAATCAATATCAAAGCCAATAAAAGTAGCCCATCTCTTAACTCATAGCTTTGGATCGTTTTTCCGGCAAATTGATGTAGTGTCTGTTTGCCCATCAGGATGATCGTGAGTAGTACCGCCATCCCTGCAGCAAGTGGAATATTCCATACACAAACAGCGCCAATGATATAGGTCATCAAAAAAGCCAGTTCAGTGGTAGAACCGATATCTTGTTTTTGTTGAAACAGGCTATACACACAGAACAGGCTGACCGCGACGGCTCCTATTACTCCAATATAAAGATGCAAAAGGAAACATGAAGCCCCCAATAAGGCTGTAATCGTAAATGATCTTAATCCTGCAAAACTCTGCTCATTGTTATTGTTTTTATGACGTTCACGCTCAAGCCCAATTAAAAGCCCACAGCCTAATGCCGACAGCATGATGGTCAGTAATTCCTGAAAAGATAAACTTTGCAAAAGCATATTCAAGAGCATTCACCTTGTGTCATCCAGTGACTGTACGTATTTTTAGTATATAAACAGTTTTTTAAAGCAGCACATCAATTTAACTGCTGTATCTTTAAATTCTAGGCTATAGATAGCTGTAAATTATTGCATTAGTCCGCCATTCATCCTTGTTGATGGTCTACCTAACTCCTTATTCTTAGTAGATCAGTTTAATCAAAATTACGGAAGTTAATAAGCTTTTAAATCTAAAATATTTTAATCCTACATCAGCTCCAGGATTAGACAGACTCTGTTTCCCCGACCTGATGATAGGCACGATTAAAATAAACCAGGGCTTGATCTTCCTGATTCTGTTGAATGGCAACAATCGGACAAATCAAAATCGTATGTGTACCAACTTCCTGGATCTGCCCAATTTCACAATCAAAGCTCACCAGTGCATCTTGAAGTACAGGAGAACCTGTTTCTAATTCAGTCCACTCACCCTGTTCAAATCGTTGTTCAGAACTGAATTTTGAAGATGCAAAAACATTTGAAAGATGCGCTCGATCTGCACTGAGTACATTTACGCACAGCACTTTATTTTCAACAAAGTTGATATAAGAACGCGATGATTTATTCATACAAACCAACAATGTCGGTGGTGTGTCGGTCACGCTACACACGGCAGACGCAGTAAAACCATGACGACCTGAATCTCCCATCGTGGTTACTACATTCACTGCACTTGTTAATAAAGACATTGCGTTTCTAAAGTCTGTCGCTTCAACCATCACCGTATTCCAATATTCAGCTTTTTATAAAGAGCGTTATATCACTCAAATGATACTTTCAATCTTTTAAAAGCATCATGGATTCACTTTAATTAGCGAGATAATTCCTGACGAATAATCTCAGCACCTGCACTGAGTGCATTGAGTTTGCCACGAGCCACTTGGCGACCAAGTGGTGCCATGCCACAGTTGGTTGATGGATAGAGTTTGTCTGCATCCACAAACTGAAGTGCTTTACGCAACGTATTTGCCACTTCTTCAGCTGTTTCAATTTGATTACTTGCGACATCAATCGCACCGACCATGACTTTTTTACCACGAATCAACTCAATCAAATCCATCGGAACACGTGAGTTA
Source organism: Acinetobacter sp. NPDC052428 (assembly GCF_044547685.1). Taxonomy (GTDB): domain Bacteria; phylum Pseudomonadota; class Gammaproteobacteria; order Pseudomonadales; family Moraxellaceae; genus Acinetobacter; species Acinetobacter lwoffii_G. The sequence goes on along the minus strand of NZ_JBIUAT010000019.1, from coordinate 45,309 downwards.
TGGCATTCGAGCGACACAATATCAATTTTTGATTTTTGCAGTTTCGGAAATGCTTCTTCGTACTGACGCCATTCTGAGCCTAAGGTCTTTTTCCAATCGGTATTGGCTTTAATACCATAACCATAGCAAATGTGTACCGCAGTTTCACACTTCAAGCCTTCAAGTGCACGCTCTAAAGTTGCCACACCCCAGTCATTCACTTCATCGAAGAACACGTTAAATGCAGGTTCATCAAACTGGATGATATCCACGCCAGCCGCTTCAAGCTCGCGAGCTTCCTGATTCAGGATCTTGGCAAATTCCCAAGCCAGTTTTTCACGGCTCTTGTAGTGACCGTCATATAGCGTATCAATCATGGTCATTGGACCAGGCAGTGCCCATTTAATCGGTTGATCTGTGAGAGAACGTAAGAATTTGGCATCTTCAACAAAGACAGGTTTTTGACGAGAAACTTCACCCACGACTGATGGCACGCTCGCTTCATAACGATCCCGGATTTTGACCGTTTCACGTTGATTAAAATCTACACCTTCTAGATGCTCAATAAATGTGGTCACAAAATGCTGACGGGTTTGCTCACCATCGCTGACAATATCAATGCCTGCTTGCTGTTGTTCATGTAGGGACAAACGCAGTGCATCTTGTTTTGCATCGAGTAATTCCTGGCCTTCCAATTTCCAGGGTGACCAAAGTTTTTCAGGTTCTGCCAACCAAGACGGTTTCGGTAAGCTGCCAGCAGTTGATGTTGGGAGTAGCTTTTTAGGTTGTAAAAGTGCCATGTCTAATCTTCTATCTCTATATTCGTAAAATAATGTGGTGTATTAAGCAGCGCGTTCTTGGTCGGCAATATTGGTGATCGTGAACTCGGCAGCCCATTGCTCCAGAATGTCTTTATAAGGCTGGATAAAGTGTTCTTCCGTCCACTTCCCTTGCTTCACTGCCAATTGACCACGCTCAACACGGTCATACACAATTTGAGTCAATGAATAATCTGGATACTCAAGGCTGGGTTGATACACCTGACCCGCAGCAGAATTCGCATTATAAATTTCAGGACGATAAATCTTTTGGAAGCTTTCCATGGTGCTGATCGCACTGATCAACTCCAGATCGGTATAATCACATAATAAGTCACCTGCGAAATAAAATGCTAAAGGTGCAGCACCATTTTCAGGTTTGAAATAACGGACGGTTAAGCCCATTTTGGCGAAGTATTCATCGGTACGTGAATACTCATCATTTTTATATTCCACACCCAATACAGGATGCACATTCGCTGTACGGTAATAGGTTTTCGAGGTCGAAACGCTCAAACAAATCACCGGCTGTTTTTTAAATTCTGCTTTAAATACTTCAGAACTGACGAGATATTGATAAAGCTTGCCGTGTAAATCACCAAAATTTTCTGGCTTGGTCGAGGCTGGATTTTTCTTGATATGTTCAGGAAGTACCACGCTAAAATCATAATCGCGGACATAAGACGAGAAACTGTTGCCAATCATGCCATCAATACGCTGATTGGTTTGATGATCAATAATCGTGATTTTTAAAGTTTCAATTGCAGGGAACTTTTTGCCATTTCCTTCAATATCCAGGTCAACTGAAATAATATCGATTTCAACTGAATAACGATCTGCTTTTGGGTTATCCCAATGTGCCAATGCATTAAAACGGTTATTGATCATTCGTAGAGTGTTACGCAAATTCTGTTCGCGACTTTCGCCACGTGCCAAATTGGCAAAGTTCGTCGTCAGACGTGTGCTATCTGCAGGTTGATAGTTTTCGTCAAAACGAATGCGCTTAATTGAACATGCAAACTTTTTACTCATTGTGATTCACTACCCTAAGTTCTAATAACCAAATTTCTGAATAAGCCTAGTTATACGTGAACGTTAAGATGAATAAAAATGATTTAAACTCAATGAAAAGTGAATATTACTCATGATTGGTTGTTCTTAAGATATCAAGATCACTTAATGAAGAAAAATATGAAAGATTTTTTCTATGAAATTTTAGGGTTTAATAGATGATAAAATAATGAATATTAATAACTTAAGATAAATTCTATCGAATATTAAGTGGATGAAATTGAGGGGTAAATTCAAAGAATGGTTTTATAGCTTATTAGATGCAATTTAGAAGTGAATGAATGAAACTCATCTAAAGTTTAGAAAATATCAGTCCATTCACTCTGTTTAATTTCATTTAAATCATTCGTTAGAAAATGTGACTTGAAAAAATCCGATTCAATTCAGCAGAAACAAGCTCTCATATTATGCAAATTCCAGCCTATCTCTCAGCACCCAAGAGTAATCACCCAGATATGCACTTAATATTGATTCACTCTAAGTCTAAACTCTTGATGAGTGCAGATGAGAATTTGGTATCTGAGGTCGTTCTATCATCAATAGATAACCTCAACCATCGCTGAGACCTCAAAATTCTTCCCGCTGTAATTCATTCACCGTTTGCTCCTGCTTTGCAAACCACTGATCACGACGTTCAAATAAACGTGGTGCCGCTTGATTGACCTGATCGATCAAAGCCTGTAAATCGGCATTGATCAAACGGCCATTTTTAACCACAGTCTGTCCCGCCACCATCGTCATGACCACATCTTGGCCTTGAACTGCATGGACTAAATTGGTATGCAGATTAAATAATTTTCCATGATCGATCAACGGCGTCATCCGTGGTGTATCCAGTTTGACTGCAATCAGGTCAGCCTGTTTACCGACTTCCAATGAACCAATTTCATCTTGCATACCCAAGGCTTTAGCTCCTGTAATCGTAGCCATTTGACAGACTGACCAGGCATCCAGGGCGGCCGCATCCAGCGAAGAAAATTTGGCCAGCAATGATGCCGTTTTCATTTCTTCAAATAGATCCAGGTTATTGTTTTCTTTTTCTCCGTCAGTACCCAAACCCACCGCAACGCCTTGACGTAGCATTTCAACCACAGGCGCTGCACCGGAAGCCAATTTCATGTTGGAAATAGGATTGTGCGCAACCCCTACGGCATGTCGCCTTAAAATCTGAATCTCATTTGCATCTGCCCAGACGCAATGTGCCAACAATGTTTTAGGCAGATCCAGCAAGCCCAGTTTTTGCAGACTCTCAATCGGGCGAATGCCTGAACGGCGCAGGTTTTCCTGTACATCAAATTGGCTTTCATTACTGTGGGTATGAAAACCAGTTTTATAATCCTGACAAAGTTTCTCAATACGGCTTAATGCTGAAGCTTCCGCATAAAATAGGTGCTCTAAACCCACCCAAACCTGAATACGTCCATTCGCCTGCTGATGCCAACGGTTGATTAAAGCCTCATTACTTTTTAAAGTTTCAAAATAATTGTGATCCGGGTGCTCCGCGACATAAGGCACAAGAACAGCACGAATTCCCAACGCTTGCGCAGCTTCAGCACTTCCGTCCATATAGCGCCACATATCGACAATAGTGGTGGTTCCAGACAAAAGTGCCTCGGCATAACACAAATAAGAAGCAATTTTCGCATCTTCGGGTGTCAACACCCGGTGCATGGGGTCAATATACTGCTGTAACCAATCCCAAACTGGTAATCCTTCTGCCGTGCCACGCAATAAACCGGAATGACAATGGGTATTGATCAAGCCCGGCATCAGGATCGTTTGTGGGTAATCCTCAATGAGCCCCTCTGGATAGCATTGAGTTAATTGCGCCAATGTACCCACTGCTTTTATTTGGTCGTCCTCAATCAGTATCGCGCCATTTTTAATGCATTCATTCTGCGCATTCATGGTAAGGACATAGGAAGCTGTTAAAATTTTCATGATTTATACTCAAATCTATTCTATTTATGATGAATGGCTGCGGTTATGGCACGAAGGTTTTGCCTAAAGAAGATGGTAAATTCATTTTCAACACTTTTTTATTCCGCGAAATCATGACCAGTACCACAATGGTGGCTATATAGGGCAATGCGGCAAGCAGCTCGTTCGGAACCTTGATTCCAAGCGCCTGGGCGTGAAATTGCAAAATGGTTACGCCCCCAAACAGGTAAGCGCCGAGCATTAAACGTGTTGGTTTACACACCGCAAATACTACCAGTGCAATGGCAATCCAGCCGCGGCCTGCCACCATATTTTCAATCCACATCGGGGTATATACGGTCGATAAAAATGCTCCGCCAACCCCTGCCATCAAACCGCCAAATAGCACTGCGCCATAACGAATCGCCAACACGTGATAACCCATGGTATGCGCACTTTCCGGTGACTCTCCAATTGCTTTAAGCAATAAGCCCAAACGGGTTTTCGCCAAGACAAACCACACCAGAAAGAAGACCAAGATCGACAGATAAACCACATAGTTTTGTTGGAACAAAATCGGACCCAATACTGGAATATCCGCTAATAGTGGAATATTAAAATTAGCCAGACCCGGCAAAGCCATACTGACGTAGTTCTGACCCAAAAATGCAGAGATACCGAGTCCAAAAATGGTTAAAGCCAAACCACACGCGGATTGATTGGTACTTAAAGACAAGGTAAAAAAGGCAAAAATCAGGGCCATCAGCATGCCTGCCAGACCACCCATCAATAAGGCACTTAATACACTGGCATCGTATTGCGCAGCAAAAGCAAAACCTGCAATTGCACCGACCAGCATCATCCCTTCTACTCCAAGATTAATCACACCAGTCCGCTGTGTGACCAATTCCCCCAGACCTGCGAAAATCAGTGGTGTTGCTGCCGCAACAGTACCTGCAAGAATTGCGGTTAATTCTAAAGCCATATCATGCTTCCTTTTGCTGTAGACAACATTGGGTTAAAGGGTGGTTGCTGTAGGCTGAGGGACCGGTGACGCCATTTTTTTGCTAAACCGGTAACGGTTTTCAATTAAGGCATCGGAAGCCAACAGGAAAAATAACAGCAGGCCCTGGAAGATACCGGTAATCGCGACCGGAAGCTGGAGCTGCATTTGTGCCATTTCACCGCCCAGATAAATCAGCGCCATAAAACAGCCTGACAGCACAATACCGATAGGGTTTAAACGCCCGAGATAGGCCACGATAATCGCTGCATAGCCATAACCTGGGGACAGGTTCGGATTCAGCTGACCAATAGGTCCAGCCACTTCACAGATTCCGGCAATACCTGCCATCATTCCGGAAATCACCAGACTCATCCAGATCGCTTTGGAGGAAGAAAAACCTGCGTATTTGGCAGCTAACGGTGCCTGACCGCTGACTTCCAGTTTATAGGCCGTTAGACTTTTACGCATAAAAACCCAGAACAGGAGGACTGCAAAAAAAGTGATAAAGATAGAGGCATTAATGCGTGTGCCTTCTACAATGAAGGGCAGCGTTGCACTCTCACTAAAAACCACCGATTGTGGGAAGTTCATCCCTTCAGGATCACGCCAGGGACCATTGACCAGATATAGCAACACACATACTGCAACATAATTCATCATCAGGGTGGTCAGGGTTTCTTCGGCATTAAAATGGGTTTTCAGTAAGGCAGGAATTGCGCCCCAGAGTGCCCCACCAAGTGCGCCCATGACGATCATTAACGGGAGAACCCACCAACCGATTTGATCATGAAATAAAATCGCAATACCACCGCCAAAAATTGCCCCGATGGTAAGCTGACCTTCAGCACCAATATTGAATAATTTGGCTCGAAATCCAACCGCCAGCCCCAAGGCAATCAGAATCAGAGGCCCGGCTTTCACTGCCAGTTCACTCCAACCATAAGAGGAAGTCAGCGGTTCAATAAAGAAGATGTACATGGCTTGCGCGGGATTAATCCCCAACATTAAAAATAAAATGCTACCGACAATCAGCATGGCCAGCAGCGCAATGAGCGGTGAAAGCCACTTCATGATGTGAGATGGATGTTCACGCGGTTCCAGTAAATGCATGTCGCTCTCCTCTCAACCTGTATATTTGTTTTTTGGCTATATTAAGCATGAGCTTGCTGCTCCTCTACGATGATCGCAGTGTCATGACTTGAAATACCTGACATCAAGACCCCAACATTTTCAGTATTGGTTTCATGGGTAGGCATCGCTGGAGATAGTTCACCATTGGCCAATACACAGAGACGATCACTGATTTCAAACAGCTCTTCTAATTCTTCTGAAATCACCAAAATGGCAACACCTTGTCGAGAGAGATCAATCAGGGTTTGCCGGATAAACATGGACGCGCCGACATCAACACCCCAGGTCGGTTGAGCCACAATCAGGAATTTCGGATTTTGCAAAATTTCCCGGCCTACAATAAATTTTTGTAAATTTCCACCCGACAAGGAACGTGCTTCAGCCTCTGCACCACTGGCTTTCACCCCGAATTTTTCAATACAGTGCTCGGCAAAAAGCTTACATTGCAAAAACTTGATTAATCCCCATTGCGTCAGGTTCTGCCGAAATGCAGTCAGTAAGGCATTCTGGGACAGTGTCATGTTCGGAACTGCTCCTCGGCCCAAACGTTCTTCAGGGACAAAGCCCAGGCCCAAGTCACGCCGTTGTCCAGGACTGAATCGGGAAATATCGATTTGATCCAGAACCATCCGGCCATGTTTCAGGCTGTTTTCACCCGACAATAAAGACAGTAATTCTGCTTGCCCATTGCCAGAAATCCCGGCAATACCGACAATTTCACCGGCACAAATATTTAAATTGATATTTTTCAGCGACACGCCAAATGGGTCATCAGACTGGTAAGCCAGATTCTCGACTTGGAATAGCACCTGTTTTTCACCTGTATATTCAGGGCGTAGATAGGTCGGTAAATCACGGCCAATCATTAAACGTGCTAAATCACTGGTGCTGTTTTTTTTAGGATCGACATTTCCGGTCACACGGCCATTGCGCAAGATGGTTGCTTCATCACAAAGTTCTTTGATCTCATGTAATTTATGACTGATATATAAAATTGAAACGCCTTGGGAGGCCAATAAACGTAAGGTTTTAAACAGTTGCCTTACTGCTTGTGGCGTCAGTACCGAAGTCGGCTCATCTAGAATAATTAAAGCCGGGTTTTGCAAAAGGCAGCGAATAATTTCGACACGTTGCCGCTCACCTACCGATAAAGAATGTACTTCGCGGCGTGGATCAATGGGTAAACCGTATTGTTCTGAAACTTCAATGATTTTTTGGCTCAGTATTTTTAAGTTAATTTTTTCATCCAGTCCCAGCAAAATATTTTCTACTACGGTCAAGGTTTCAAACAAAGAGAAATGCTGATAGACCATGCCAATCCCGAGCTTTCTTGCCATCGACGGGTTATCAATATGAACTTCTTTACCGTTCCAGAGGATTTGTCCCTGATTTGCCTTGGTTGCCCCATAAATGATTTTCATCAGGGTACTTTTGCCAGCACCATTTTCACCCAAAATGGCATGAATTTGCCCAGGTTGAACGGTTAAATGTATCTGGTCATTCGCTTTCAATGAATTGTAACTTTTACAGATATTGATGAGCTGTAAACGCGGTACACCTGAAGAAGAACGTGCGTTCAACTCTTGCGCATGAGCAGATCTATCGTGTTGAGAGGTCATCATCAGTGCCCTATTCAATGCTGTGACAGTGCGGCATCCATCTGAAGCGTGCAGGCATTCAGATGGATGCGGGAAAGTACATCAAAGTATTTAAAGTTTTTTGAATTGCAAAATGACAAAGCTTTATTTCGGTAATGAACCCTCTACGCCCTTCACGTAGTAATTCATTTTGCTTAGTGCCGCATCATCTAGGCGCTTGCCCTTTGCCAAGACCAATGTGCCATCCTGTTTATGAATCGGGCCGGTAAATGGATGCAATGTGCCTTTTAAAATACCGTCACGTACGCTGAGTGCTTTTGCTTTAGAGGCTGCCGACACGGAAGGACCAAAGCTTTCAATATCGACTGCTTTTTGTTTCACGCCGTACCACATTGCACTTGGTTTCCAGGTTTTATTGCTGACTTGCATCATTACCGGGGTGTAAATTTTTTCCCAATGTAAAACCGATGCGGCAAGATGCGCTTTAGGGCCAAATTTGCTCATGTCAGAGTCCCAGCCAAAAGCAAAGACACCTTTTTGTTCAGCCGCCTGTACCACTGCCGGAGAATCGGTATTTTGCATCAGCACATCTGCACCTTGAGCAATCAATGCCAAGGCTGCATCACGTTCTTTGCCCGGGTTAAACCATGAATTCACCCAAATGACTTTGGTTTTAATTTTTGGATTTACACTTTGTGCACCGAGGGTATAGGCATTGATATTACGGATGACTTCAGGAATCGGAAAAGACGCAACTACACCCAAAACATTATTTTTGGTTTTTTGCCCTGCGACCACACCCAGCATATAAGCGCCTTCATAGGTACGGACATCATACACTCCTAAATTTTTCCCCTGCTTATAACCGGTTGCATGCATAAATACTGTATTGGGAAATTGCTTGGATACTTTCTCCATTGCATTCATATAACCAAACGAAGTCGCAAAAATGACTTTATTGCCTTGTTGTGCCAGGTTGCGGATCACACGTTCGGCATCTGCTGTTTCAGGGACATTTTCGATATAAGAGGTTTTATATTTTCCTGCGAGGGTTTTTTCAGCCTTAATCCTGCCTTGATCATGAGAATAGGTCCAGCCATGGTCACTGGTTGGGCCAATATAAACAAATGCGGCTTTATCTTGGGCCTGAACATTGGCGACAGCGGCCATGCTCATCATACCGCTTGCCATTAACACCCCTACCAATTTTTTCAATCCGGTTTTGAAGCTATTTTTTTCTTTCATTTTATTCTGCTCTTGGTTGTTCTGTGTCATGCAACACATGCTTTAAAATGACTTCACTCAAATGTGCTCAGTCTGTTCAAGATATAATTAGCAATAAGTATTCCAGTTTTTATCAAAAATAATAAAAACAGGCTTTTAAAATAAAATGTTTTTGTTTTTATGATTTAATTAAAAAGTAATGGGATTAAAGTAATAAATACTAAGCTTGTAGTTGATATAAAATTTAATTTAATAAAATGATTTATTTTTATTATTGCTTATTAGTAGTGCGATAAAATAAAACGCTTTAAATTTGTGCACTCTTTTTTTAATCGAAGCTTCATATTTTTCATGAGCAAAGATAGATGTAGATGATAGAACCATGTATTAAGGTTTATTGAGGGAATAGGATTATTTTGATATAAGCTATTAATATTAAAATAGATTAATAGTATTTTTTAATAATTGGATTTAGCCTGTAATGCACCGAAAGATTAATGTCTTACAGATATTTTTCTTTTCTCTCCTCATTGAAGGAGATTGGAACTCACTAATCGAAGCTTGCCTAGATTGATTTATTTTAATTTTCGAATTTTGAAAATATTAATCAATTTTAATTAAGAAATAAGGAGATATAAATAATATTTTGATCATTCAAAAATAATATAAATAAAAACCACTATATTAAAATATAGGGTTTCTGTTTAAAATTTAATCCATATTTTTAAATTTTAAAATATATTAGACAACATAACGTTTACTTAATCCCCACTCGGCTAAGATTCGACGATAGGTCGTTGAAGAGCGATCTGCTTCAAAATGCGCTTCCATGGAAATATCGAGCGGTAATTCTTCAGGTTTCTGGCTTTCTACCATGTCCTGATCTTCGGCAAAGATTTGTGCATTGAAGTCATATACCGCCTGTAAATCTCCTGTCGTATCGAAGTTGCGTGTCAGTGGTACAAATAAACGGGTTTTATTGTGTGAGACCGGACAACAGGCATTGAGAATTTTTAATTGTCCCTGTTCTGGGAAATGTACGGTTAGCACCGCAGAAAACGGTGGATAGACATCAAATACACGTTTCCACAAAAAACCTTCCGGTGCCAGATCTTGCATACCATGTGGATAGTTGCTGACACTGCTAACATATTCGGTATGCAGGCCGTAATCTGTACGTGCTGTCGTGTATTTGGGTACAACCTGATTTTCAGGATCTGCGAAAGACCCCTGATGAACCCAGGCAAAATGTGCAACATCAATAAAGCCTTCCAGTTGACGGCCACTTGAACCGGCAATATCCACAAACGGCGGTAAAATTGCCTGATGATCTGACATCTCCCAAGTATCTAAAACAGGGAAATTGGCTTTGGATTCGTCACGGCCAAAAATACTGGTCCAGATCAAGCCATATTTTCGCACTACTGGAAATTTAGTCAGAGAAAAGCGCTCAGAAATACTGGTCAGCTCGGGTTGTGCAGGAATTTTGATACATTTACCCTGGCCATTGTAGTGTAGACCATGGTAAGGACAGACCAGATTTTCACCCGAAACCCAGCCCTTGGTTAAGGGTACACCCCGATGTGGACAAATATCACGGACCAGATGAATATCGCCACTTTCTGTTTTGTACAATGCCAGTTTGACATCAAGCAGGGTTACTTGTTGCGGTTGGGTAGAAACGTCCTGAATCCGTGCCACCGGATACCAGTGACGAGCCAGAATGTCCCAGTCCTGATCATCAAACTGGCTATAGCAGGGTTTTTTGAATAAATTGATGACTGGAATTGCGTTCATATCAAACCTATATTTTTACTGTGGATGGTCTCTTTTTACAGGCCTTGAACAGTGCAGAACTGTGCAATTTTGGCTTTGCTTCTAATTGAAATTACTGAATTTATTGTTATTCTGTCTATTAGAATGATTCGTACTATTCATTCTTAAAATTAGAACACATCAACCATGTACAAATGTACTTGCCGAATAAAGCTGCCTTCTTTGGCATAAAACTCGCATAAACACGTTTATCTCAAATATTGATATAAATAAACGGTGGTTCTTCGCTTGACTAAATTAATGAATACGCCTTTTTCCCGATTTTCAGAATATTTTATCGCGGTGGCGAAAACGGGAAGTTTACGCAAGGCCGCAGATCAATTATTCATTTCCGTGTCTGCAGTACATAGGCAAATTGCTCTGGCTGAAGAAGAACTGGGAATTATGTTATTTGAGCGCTTGCCCAATGGTTTAAAACTGACACTGGCGGGCGAATTACTCTATGCCGATGTTATGAAATGGCAAAAAGAATTCCAGCAAACCCGGATTCGCTTTGATGAAATTCAGGGGCTTACGCGTGGGACCATCGAATTTGGTTTAATTTCTGCCTTGAATGATGGTTTTGTCATGCAGTCCGTGCAATATATGTATGAACATTATCCCTGGATTAATTTTAATATCCGGGTTGCAGACAGTGAAATTGTAGCCAAAAAAGTGATTGAGGCAGATCTGGATTTTAGCCTGATCCTGAATCCAAAATCCCATCAACATATTGAAGTCCTCCATTTTCTGGAACTGCCTTTAGGTTTTGTGATGGGTAAATCACATCCTCTTGCTCAAGCAGAAAAGATTTATTTTTCAGATACCTTGAATGACAACCATTTTATTCCGGCCGAACCCCTGATTATTCATGATTATGTACAGGCATTGTATAAACATCATCAATTTATACCTGCACGTAAAACGGAATCGAATGATATACGCCTGATGAATACTCTCATTAAGGCGAATTCCGGGATTGGAATTTTTAGTTATCTCGATGTTTTACCCTATGTCGAGCGAGATGAAGTGGTCTTTAAACCTATCTCTGAAAAAGGGCTGCATCCGCTGACCATTGCCCTCTGTGTGGCGCCTAAACGCCAGATTTCACGCGTTTCCCAGTTGATGATCAAACATATTATTGAACAAATGGAAGCCTTAAAAAGCAAGGTGCAGCAACTGTAGTATTTTCATACCTAAATAACAAAAACCGCGATAACTAAAATCGCGGCTTTTATTTAATATTAATGATGAAATTAACTGTTTTTAATCCAATGGATTACCCACAATATTGCTAATAATGCCTTTCATAATATGTGGGCCTTGCTCTTTCCGTAGGTCTGCATACCAGTCTTTGGTAATTTGCTCATCTTTCATATGCGTGACATCACAACGCTTACGTGCACGTAGCAGCAATTCATTGGCGCGTTCATTGCGTTTATTCTGATAGCGTTTCAGGGCATCTTCCAGACCTAGCGTATTAATTTGTAAGGCACGTGCCAGATAGACCGCATCTTCCATTGCCTGGCAACCTCCCTGTCCGATATCGGGTGTGGTGCTATGTGCTGCATCCCCTAAAATTACCACACGGCCCTTATAAAACTGGGTAAAAGGCTCAATATCATGGATCTCGACACGATTGGTTTTCTGCTCATCAATACTGTCAATTAAGCGCTGAACCTGTGAGCACCAGCCAGAAAAATACTGTTTTAATAGGGTCTTATATTCCAAACGCTGATTTTCCAGACCTGCAGGCAATGGCACATCAAAGAAGAAATAAAAGCGCTGCTCTGCCACAGGCATCAGTGAAGCACGTTTGCCTTCACCGACAAAAGTAGTCCACTGCTGTGCGGGCGCTAAATCTTCAGAGATCTCAACCAGTCCGTTCCAGTTCACATAACCGGCATAACGGCGTTCAACCTGTTTGCCCAAGACATATTGACGCGTCATGGAATGGGTACCATCTGCGCCAATCAATAATGCTGCAGAAGCAGTGCTGCCATCCTGAAAACCGATTTCGACGTGTTGCCCCTTATCCTCAATAAACACCATTTTTTTACCGAGCTGAATATCCTGCCGGCCAAACTCATCCATTAACATATTTTGTAATTCAGCACGCGATACCGGATATGGACGTTGACCAACTTCTTCAATTAACGGCGCCAGACTAAACTGCGTCATGACCTCGCCATTCAAACCATCGATATAGGCTAAGTCATTCATCTGGCCACCTAGCTTTGCAACCTGCTCAGTTAAGCCCAGATAATTCAAACACTTCACCCCGTTCGACCACAAGGAAATTGCAGCACCGATAGGTAAAATCTGTTCTGCCTGCTCATAGATGGTGACTTGATGTCCGAACTTTTTTAGTGCAATTCCTGTGGTTAATCCGCCCATACCTGCCCCAATTATTGCAATTTCCATCTATTTCTCCTGGCTATTTCATCTTCGTTGCCAGCTAAAATGCTAAAAACGTGCCATCCTGAAAAAAATGCACTAAAAAAATAGCAAGAGTTGGCACACGCTGTGCTTTTAAATTCCTTCAATGTCCTGTTTTTATAAAGGCAGAAGACCTAAATTTGTATTTATAAAAGTGCATATTCATGTGACGTATACCAATGATGGAAATTTAAGATGGCGACCTTATTAGCCCCGATTTTTGATCTGCCTGCTCCACTACAGCAGTTAACTAACCTTGCAGATGCGCGAATTGGCGCAGAAATTCTTGAATGCTCAGATGAGTTTTTTGCTGAAGCAAAACGCATGTTGCAGTTTGAGGCACCGGTCTTTATCGAAGACAAGTTTGATGAGCATGGCAAATGGATGGATGGCTGGGAAACCCGTCGCAAGCGCCACACGGGCTATGATTGGGCCATCATTAAACTTGCTGTTGCAGGTCAAATACAGGCACTGGATATTGATACGACTTTTTTTAGCGGTAATTATCCGGCCTCTGCTGCTGTGCAAGCATGTTATGCGCCAGATGGAAATCTTGATCAGGCAGAATGGATCAGCATTATAGAAAATAATGTCTTGGGCCCCAGCCAGCATCATATTGTTCAGATTTCAGCAAAGCAGATATTTACCCATGTCCGTTTGAATATTTATCCTGACGGTGGGATTGCACGTTTTAAGGTCTATGGTCAGGTAAAAATCAATCTGCAAGATAGTGATCAAATGCTAGATGTTTTGGCACTAGAACATGGTGGCCGTGTCGTTGCCTATAGCGATGCGCATTTTGGACATCCACGCAATCTGATTAATCCGGGACGTGGCATTAACATGGGCGATGGCTGGGAAACCAAACGGCGTCGTGCTCCAGGATTTGACTGGTGCATTTTGGCTTTAGGCGCCAGTGCCCGAATCGAGAAAATTGAAATTGATACCGCCCATTTTAAGGGAAATTTCCCTGCAGAGGTTTCTATTCAAGCCATCTATGTTGAGGATGCAACCGATGAGCAACTCATTCCACAAAGCATGTTCTGGCCTTTTTTGTTAGCAGCCCAACCTATGCAAATGGATCATATTCATCATTACATCAATGAAATTTTACAACACGAAAAAATTTCCCATATTCGTGTCAACATGATTCCGGACGGTGGCATCAGCCGGATTCGTCTCTGGGGAAAATTGGCTTGAGTGATCAATGATATGTCTATGCAAAGTATAAAAATACAGCCTTTAAGCACTGAAAGTTTTCTGCCTTTTGGAGAAGTCATTGCCTGTCAGGGTAATCATTATTTTCATATCAATGAGCAGCAGACTGAGCGTTATCATGCCCTGGCTGAAGTAGAAAGTGACACCAAGGTCGGACTGAGTATTTTTAGAAATATGCAAGCTACGGCAATTCCTTTTCAAATCTCAATGCTGGAAAGGCATCCTCTAGGATCACAGGCTTTTATTCCGATGCACGGCCAGCAATTTTTAATCGTTGTAGCGCCTGAACTTGATTATACACAGCCCGATATTAGTCAGATTCAGGTATTTATCAGTGATGGTTCTCAAGGGATAAATTATCGTGCCGGAACCTGGCATCATCCATTATTGACCCTTGAAGCACCCAGCGAGTTTGTCGTAGTGGATCGTATAGGTAGCGGATCAAATTGTGATGTTCATCCTTTTCCTGAAAACATCCAGATCGTATTTTAAACGCATTAAAAAAAGCCCTTTTATCAGGGCTTTTAACTTATTTCTTCATCACTTTGCCTAGAAGTGATATTTCACTAAAGCACTGACATTATTTTCATCGGCATTTGGGATACCGAATTTGTTGTTCCAGATAGAATGTTCAATCCCCAGATATAAATTGGTGTCTGGAGAAATGTGTTTACCGACATTCCATTTCCATTGGGTGGTCCAGTTCATCTCGCTGTCATGAGTATCTTCTTCTGTAGACCAGTCCAAGAAGCCATCCACCAGAAATTCTTCAGTTCCCAGTTTAATTGGCACGCCATAGGTCAGTGTCAACTGGTAATCATCATCAATATTCTCATTATTCACGCGATAAAGGTTAATGCTGGCATAACGGAAATATGGAATATCCAGATCGAAACCTACGCCGTACAGGAAGTTATCAAAACCCTCTCCACCTTCCCAGGTCGTTGAGACCAGTACATCTTTAACCGGGCCAAAGGCAAGTTTCTGGCCTGATACTTCTCCCAAGCTTAAACGTGGTGAAAATTCAAAATAACTGGATTTAAAGTCATCTGCGCCGCGCATACGGTCAATGAAGAAGAAGACATCTGCATATTTTATTTTTGCCGTATATTCAAAGGTCGCAGTCGCCTGTTTCTCATCGACCACCTCATAGTTTTCTCCATAAAGTCCGGTGACACTGAAGTCTTGCCAGATCGGTTTTGCCTGTGCGGATGCCGCACCCAATACAAGTAATGTTGCAGCAGTAAGTTGAGTGAATTTCATAAATAAGGGTCCCCAGTGGAATGAAAAAATCACATTCTGAATTAAGCAAAAACAAAGCCAATATTTTTAATTTTTGATAAAAAAACAGTCCATTTTTATGGACTGTTTTCATTCTGGTTTAAAATTTCTAATGTGGAAGCTTTGCCACGACTTCGGCTGTTGCCGTACTTTTATTTTTAAATAGGTTCAGATGATTGAACAAAAGGTTGAGTAAAATGGCCATTAAGCAGGTTGAACTGATCCCCGAATGAAATAAGGTTTGCACCCATTTGGGAAAGTTTGCATAAAAGGAATGATCAATAATTGGAATCATACCGGCTGCAATAGCCGTCGCGACAATAATGAGATTTTTTTGCTCGTTATAATCAATTTTAGCCAAGGTACGAATCCCGCTTGCAGCGACTGTTCCAAAAAGTACCAGACCTGCACCACCTAATACCGGTATAGGAATGGCAGCAATCAAACGTCCCATAATTGGCAGTAAACCCAACACGACTAAAATCATGCCCCCAGCTGCGACCACAAAACGGCTTTTAATTCCGGTAATGGCCACCAAGCCGACATTTTGTGCAAAAGCACTTTGCATGAATGAACCAAAAACAGGCGCCATCGCACTCGATAACATATCAGCACGCAAACCATTCGAGATACGTTCCGAATCTACCTTTGTTCCTACAATCTCACCTACTGCAATAATATCTGCTGTGGTTTCAGTCATAATCACGAGAGTAACGATGAGCATGGAAATAATGGCAGTGAGCTCAAAAGTCGGTAATCCAAAGGCGAAGAAGCTAGGTACTTGGATCCAGTTACCAGTCGTAACTTTAGAAAAATCACCAAAACCGAATAAATAAGCCAGTCCCGAACCAAAAACAATCGCCAGAAGAATAGACAAGCGACGAATCGCAGCGTGTCGGCTTAAATTCAGGCAAATCACTAAGGCTAAAGTCATCAGTGCCAGACCAATATTCTCGACACTTCCCCATTCTGGTGCCTTGGGATTGCCGCCCATCATCCAGCGGACTGCTACAGGTAATAAAGACAAACCAATAATAGTAATGACGCAGCCGGTCACCACAGGTGGAAAAAAACGGATAATTTTGGAGAAATAAGGTGCCAGAAAAAAACCGATCAATGAGGCGACAATGACTGCACCGTAGACTGCTTGCAAACCACCGCCTGTAGTCACAATCGCCACCATCGTCGCAACCCCGGCAAAAGAAACTCCCTGCACCAAAGGTAATTTCGCGCCGATATATTTCACCCCAACGGTTTGCAAAATTGTGGCTAAACCACCCACAAATAGCGCCGCTGCAATCAATAATCCAATTTGATAGGCTTCTAGGCCGGCGGCCGTTCCCACGATTAAAGGTGGTGCAATAATTCCGCCATACATAGTCAGTACGTGTTGCAAACCGTAAGCTGCACTTTTTCCCGCACCTAAATATTCATGTTCAGGTGATATTGTTTTACTTTGTTCTGTCATTTTTCTCACCCTCAAAGTCTAAATATAAAATCAGCTTCCGCGATATGTGGAGTACGCGAATGGGCTGATCAGTAAAGGAATATGAAAATGCTGGGACGCATCTTTCACATAAAAATGAATAACTGCTTTAGGAAAAAAAGTTTCTAAACCCGAATTTTCAAAATAGGCAGATGTAAAGAACTCAAGACTATAGGCACCCGCTTTAAACTCGGTCATGCCGAAATCACTGACGCGGCCGTCTGCATTGGTTTTTGCTTCCCTAATCAGGCGACCGTCTTCAGCAAAAAGTCGAATGACCACGTCTGTCGCAGGTTTTCCCAGATGTGTATCTAAAATATGCGTGCTAATCATGCATGAAGCTCCTGAGCCAGTCGTGACAAGGCAATTTCTGCCAGTTGATGATGGACAATACGTTTCTCAATCTCTGGGTCATTTAGCAAACGATAGTTCAGGGCTTGAAGGACGTCTTCACTGCTCAATCCAGCGGCTTTGATCAGAAAGATAAACCCATATTTTTTCTCATAGGCAAGATTGCCTTTAAGTAGAGCGAGCTGGGTATCTTTATCTGCTGTAATACCGGATTGTTCACGATGGGAAAAGTCTTTTTCTATTTCACTTAATTCAGCCTGTGCCTGTTTTTCACCTATACGGGGATGATTATCCAGTGCAGTTTTAATCTCATCCCAACTCCAGGTCGCCGCTTGTTGTTGCGCTGCATTCAAAATATCCTCAAGCGATGCATAAGGACGTTTTGCGGCAAGCTCGGTCGACCAGCTGGGTATTTGCACACAGTGCTTTAAAAAGATCATCGCATCTTCTGTTGATGCTTGATTAAATTCAACAAGTTGCACTCTTCAATCGCCTGATTATATTGCTTGGTTATTTAAAACTGGTTTTGCAATAACAGTGCCAAAGCTGATGTGTTTGTTATTTTTATAAAGTACATGACTCAAAAAAGAGCATCTAAAATGATCTTTTCCAATATATTTTATGATTATGGCGCATGATGGTTATACCAGTGCTCGGCAATATCCCCACGGCGGCAAATCCAGACCTTGTCATGATTCTGAATATAATCTAGGAACTTTTGTAGTGCTTTAAAACGTCCCGGCCGTCCTAAAATACGGCAGTGCATGCCAATCGACAGCATTTTTGGCGCAGTTTCACCTTCGGTATAGAGCACATCAAAAGCATCTTTGAGATATTGATAAAACTGTTCCCCGCTATTAAAACCGCCAGGTGAACTGAATTTCATGTCATTGCTATCCAGGCTATAAGGAATAATCAAATGCGAACGTGTTTCCCCTGCCTGATTGGTCAAGGTGCTCCAAAATGGCAAGTCATCCCCATAGTAATCAGCGTCATATTTGATTTGAGGAAAATCAGCCAGAAGTTGACGGGTATTCGGACTGTCCCGACCGGTATACCAGCCGATCGGTGCTTCACCAAACAGGCTTTCCAGAACGCTGAGCGCCTGATCCATATATTGGCGTTCGAGTTGAAGCGGCATGTCCTGATAATGTAGCCAGCGCTGCCCATGTGAAACGACATCATAATGGGCTGATTTAATCGCCTCGACCACATAAGGATTACGTATTAAGGCCATGCCGACTCCAAAGATGGTCATCGGCAAACCACGTTTCTGGAACTCCTGATGAATGCGCCAGAAGCCTGCACGTGAACCATATTCGTACATCGAATCCATCGACATATGTTTATCTGGAAAGCTGGCAGCACCGATGATTTCAGATAAAAACTGTTCTGATCCTGTATCACCATGTTCAATGTGGTTTTCACCACCTTCTTCATAATTCAGCACAAACTGTACCGCGACACGCGCGCCGTTTGGCCATTGCACTTTTGGTGGTTCACCATGATAGCCAATCAGGTCACGCGAATAAGGTGCACTGCGAATGCTGTCAATAAGTTCTTGTCCGCGTAAGTAGCTAGTCGTCACATCAATTCCTTGTGGATTCTGAGTAAATGATCAATGGTCTATACGCGTGATAAGCAATTTATGCGCCAAAGTAGAGCATTGACAGCGCGAACATAGGTTTAAAAAGATTATTTTTAGGGAGATTTAAGCATTTAAATATCCCATCTCAATATTTGCGTGGTTGAACATAAAAAACCTGGAAAGTTGCTTATTTTGTTTTTAATCGCTGGTCAGTGTTCTGATTTACGCAATCCTATATCCTGTTAATTGAAATTTCATAGAACACCTTGCTGTTTTATAGTCCAGCTAAAGGTCACGACACAGAATCCATTATGAATACAAATATCGCCACGTTTAGTCCCGACTTACCAGTCCATATGACATTCGAGGAACATGACTGGCATCTTTTGGCTCAGTACTGGTATCCGATTGCACTTGCGCGTGATATTACAGATCAGCCAACAAGTAGTATGCTGCTTGATATGCCGCTGGTGATTTATAAAATGAACGATGAACTGGTGGTGGCGAAAGATGCATGTCCGCATCGCGGTGTACCTTTAAGCTTGGGAAAAAATGACGGCCAAGGCGTGGTGTGTCGTTATCACGGTTTACGCTTTGGCAGTGAAGGTAAATGTAACCGTATTCCTGCACATCCTCAGCATAAAATATCGGAGCGCTTCCATCTAAAAACTTATGCTGCGGTAGAAAAATATGGTCTGATCTGGTGTTCGTTAAGCGCTGAAAAGGATGCAGAACCTCATATTCCTCATATGCCTTTTTGGGATGATGCTGAGTATCAGCAACTGGTCTGCCCTCAGATAGACATTCAATGTTTTGCAGGAAGACAGCTCGAAGGTTTTATTGATGTGGCACATTTTGCCTGGGTGCATCCCGATACTTTTGGTGATCCGGAGGATGTAGAAGTTCCTGATTACAGTACGACAGAAACGGATGTTGGTTTTAATGCAGATTATATCAGTAGTGTGGGACGTTATCCGATCGGAACAGAGCAGCGTGGCCAGGAAGATTTTAAATGGTTACGTCATTTTGAAGTGAGCCTACCCTTTACTGCAACCCTTACGATTCATTTTCCGAATGATGCCAAGCAGGTCATCATGAATGCGGCTTCACCCATGACTGCGCGTTCAACACGACTTTTTGCACCTATTTGCCGCAATTATGATAAAGATTTACCGGTTGAAGATGCCTATGCCTTTAATATGAAAATTTTCGAGGAAGATCGTGTGATTGTAGAAAATCAGAAACCTGAATATTTACCTCTGGACTTATCTTTAGAAGCGCATTTTCCGGCAGATCGAAGCTCGAGTATGTACCGAAAATTACTACGTAAACGGGGATTTAGTCCTTTATTTGCTGCTTAAAATTTTATTCAAAAGAAAGATTCATAATAAATAACCAGGGTTAGAGCTCCTCTGATATTTAAAAATTAATTGGGTTATATATTGATTTCTATGAGGATACATCTTGTTATATAGCCTCATAAGCCTTGTATTCTGGTGAAGATAAGGACTTTTAGAACGATAAAGAACTTTAAGAAGATAAAATTAGTTTTTTATTAAAATAGGTATATAATAAATAAAATCACTTTATTTTACTATTTTAATAAAATTATGGATCAATATTGCACACTGCAAATTTATCAGGAAGATGAATGGCTTGATTGCGCTATTGTTGAGATTGTCGGTCGACAACAGACTGGATGGCAAGCAGCCACGCGAACATCATATCTGTTTGAATATGCTATTTCTTATATGGATTTAAGGGATGGGCATGCGCTAGCCTATCATTTACCGGTAAATGTGCAAAATACATTGCAATCTACCTGGCCGGCCTTCCTGATGGATTTGTTACCTCAAGGTTATGGTCGTAAAGAATTACTCCGCCAGCTTAATTTTTCTGAAAACACTCAGGAACAAGCAGACTGGGCGCTTCTAAAAGCGGGTGCAGGTAATCCGATTGGTAATTTACGGATTAAAGAGGCTTATGAATGGCTGCAGGGGCAGTTCCCTGTTCAGCAGAATCATGGCTTTAGTCTGGACCAAGTCGTAGAACGTCAAGAAAAATTTATTGAATCCTTGGCCTCTTATGGACTTTTTATTGCCGGTTCTTCTGGTATTCAGGGCGAGTGGCCAAAATTACTGCTGACCCAAGGTCACGATGACCTGTTCTATCTGGATCACACGCTGACAGATGATCAGGTCAAACAGCATTGGCTGGTGAAATTCAGTCGTGGCAGTGATCAGAATCTAGATAAAATTTTGATGCACGAAGCCTTATATATGAAAATTGCCCAGTATCTGGGACTTCGTGTTCATAACGAACTGGAACTGCATGGCAAGACTTTATTCATTCCCCGATTTGACCGTAAGGTCATCGATAGGAAGGTCGAAAGAGTCGCTCAGGAAAGTATTGCTTCTCTGGGAGGAAAAGCCGGTTTTGGGGTAAGAATGACCCATAACCAGATCTGTAGCCTGTTGATGCAATGCTGTACTGAACCAAAACAGGAAATCTTTGAATATTTGAAGCGTGATCTTGCCAATGTCGCTTTAGGCAATAAGGACAATCATACCCGTAATACAGCGATTCAACGTTTCAATAATGGAATCATTCGACTAACCCCATTATTTGATTTTGCGCCGATGTGGCTACATCCAGATGGTATTGCCCGAACTACGCGTTGGGAGCGAGATGATCATGGTGGTATACCAATTTGGCATTCAGTCATTGAACAGATCGCCGAAAGCACGATGATTGATCCAAAAGAAATCAAAGCGGTGTTAATCGAACAATTACCACTTTATCAGGGATTACTCGAGCACATGCAGTATCTGCAATTGGCACCTGAAATTCTGGAAAATAGCCAGTATCGAATTGATAATATTTGCCAACAATTGGAGGAGCTGAATTATGGATAAACGCTTCAAGCCACTGACTCCGATTCAACAGATGCAAAAGAGATTATCTGTACTTGAAACCGTCAGCAACAATCCTGACTGGCCTTTTCATCAGGTTGCTCGCTTCATTCGTACCGAGTTGCACCTCACACTCAACGATATGGCTAAAATTACCAAGATTGCTCCCCAGACTCTACAGAAAATGGAACAACCTGAAGGCAATCCAACACTCAAGTCTATGCAGAAATTACTGGATGCTTTTGGTTTAAAGTTAGAAATCAGGGTTAAATCCTGATGATAATCTGATGCTTTAATTGATATTTAGGGGAATTTTAGAGAAGAAGAATGACTTAACAACTGAAAATATGCCCTCCTCCAATCTGTTTATTGAGTCCTTGCTCCATCGCAGGAATCCCGGTTTAAATTAAACACGGGATTCACTGGAGGCTGATATTTTCTCATCAGTTTTTTAATGAATAAGTTTACTTTTTAAACATCATTATGAAGAAATATCAACACAGAGATATTTCATTTCAAGGTATTCATCCATACCGAATTTAGACCCTTCACGGCCTAACCCTGATTGCTTGACTCCACCAAATGGCGCAACCTCATTAGAGATAGCTCCGGTATTGATTCCCACCATACCGTATTCTAAGGCTTCACCTACACGCCACTGACGTGCTGTACTTTGGGTAAATACATAGGTAGCCAGACCGAATTCTGTATCGTTCGCCATCTGAATTGCTTCTTCTTCAGTCTTGAAACGGAATAACGGCGCCAACGGTCCAAAAGTTTCTTCTTTTGCCACACGCATCTGCTGAGTAACTTCAGTCAGAAGCGTTGGCTCGAAGAATGTACCGCCCAGATTTGAGCGCTGTCCACCGGTTTTCACCTGTGCACCTTTGCTCACTGCGTCGGCAATATGTGACTGCACTTTTTCGATCGCAGCCTCATCAATTAATGGACCTTGGGTAGAAGCTTCATCACGGCCATCACCGACTTTTAGTTTGGCAACGGCAGCCACCAGTTTTTCTACCAGCGCATCATAAATGCCATCTTGTACATAAATCCGGTTCGCGCAAACACAAGTCTGTCCACTATTACGGAATTTACTGGCCATGATGCCCTGTACCGCCTGTTCGAGATTGGCATCATCAAAGACCAGAACTGGCGCATTGCCACCAAGTTCTAAGGAGAGTTTTTTGATGGTCGGCGCACATTGCTGCATCAGGATACGACCGACTTGAGTTGAGCCGGTAAAGCTTAACTTTTTCACGGTTTCGCTTTCACATAAGACCTGACCCACTGCAACCGCATCACCACTGACATGCAGCAATACATCTTGTGGCAAACCTGCGCGCAAGGCCAAAACTTCAAGCGCATAGGCGGTTAAAGGCGTTTGTTCAGCCGGTTTAACCAGCATGGAACAGCCAGCAGCCAGAGCTGGCGCGGCTTTACGGGTAATCATCGCCGCCGGAAAATTCCACGGTGTAATGGCCGCTGTCACCCCAATCGCCTGCTTAATGACCAATAACCGTTGATGGGCAAGCGTTGGAGTCAACACGTCACCATCAATACGGCGTGCCTGCTCAGCAAACCAGCGGATAAAGGAAGCAGCATAACCGATTTCACCCCGTGCCTCAGCCAGTGGCTTGCCCTGTTCAGCAGTCAGGATCTGAGCCAGGGACTCTTTATGTTCCTGCATCAGATTGAACCAGGCCCAAAGCACATCCGCACGTTCAAGTGCTGTCTTGGCTTTCCATGTTTTCTGTGCTTGCTGAGAACGAGCAATCAGCTGTTCTACAGATGTCCGGTCATGGGATTTCACCCAGGCCAAAGTGGCTTGGGTTGCTGCATCTTTGACTTCAATATATTCATCCGTGGCAGGCTGATCGAAGCTGATATCAGGATGCTGTAATAAATCTCTATATTGCGCTTGAAGCATGATCATTACTCTTTCATTAGGCTGCAACAGACATTGCAAACCCTTGTTTCAAGATAGCCAATCCCGCACGGAACTGTTCTGCCGGAATCGTGAGCGGGTATAGGAAACGGATTACATTACCATAACGACCGCAGGTCAGGATTAACAGACCATTTTGCATGGCATGGTTTTGTACAGCTTTTGCCTGTTCGGCAGTTTCCAGCTCAACCGCCACCATTGAGCCCAGTGCACGAATATCTTTGACCATGCTAGAAGACATTTTCAGTTCATGTAAAACATCAACCAGTTCTGCGCCTAGATCATTCGCTCTTTCACAAAGACCTTCTTCTTCAATGATATCCAGTACCGCATGGGCAGCCGCAACAGCAACCGGGTTACCGGCATAAGTACCGCCCAATCCACCCGGATTTGGTGCATCCATGACTTCAGCACGACCTACAACGCCTGAGATCGGGAAACCGCCGCCCAGACTCTTGGCCATCGTAATCAGGTCTGGCTTGGTCTCATAATAATCCATCGCAAACAGTTTACCTGTACGCGCAAAACCAGACTGTACTTCATCAGCAATCAGTAAAATGCCGTTTTGATCACATAGCACACGCAAGCGTTTCAGGAACTCTGCAGGCACCACATTAAATCCGCCTTCGCCTTGTACAGGCTCAAGCACAATCGCTGCTACGTCATGCGCAGCAATATCTTCTGCGAAAATGTCTTCAATGCTTTGAATTGCATCATCAACACTAATGCCTTTGGATTCCACCGGATAACGGGCATGGAAAACACCACCAGGCATCACCCCAAAGTCGCGTTTATAAGGTGCAGTTTTACCGGTCATTGCCATTGTCATAAATGAGCGGCCATGAAAACCATTGCCAAAAGTCACGATGCCATGACGGCCAGTATGGGCACGGGCAATTTTAACTGCATTTTCGACAGCTTCAGCACCAGTCGAAAAGAATGAGGTTTTTGCAGCACCTTGAATTGGAGCGCGTGCATTGATACGTTCTGCCAGAGCAACGTAACTCTCGTATGGTACAACCTGATAAGCCGTATGGGTAAATTTGGTTAATTGTTCAGTGACCGCAGCAATAATTTTAGGGTGACGATGGCCGGTATTCAGTACGGCGATCCCGCCCGCAAAGTCGATATATTGATTGCCTTCTGCATCCCAGATGGTCGAGTTTTCTGCTTTCTCTGCGTACCATTGACACATGACCCCAACACCACGTGGTGTTGCCTGCTGTTTACGTGCATTCAGTGCTGAGTGTTTACTGTCCATTTTGTATCCTCATTCTTGATTCATACGTTGTAAATTTTGCTATCCGGATCTTGGGATAGAAATTTGCCAAAGACTGGCTGATATGGTTCATTTTGCGCTTTTATATGTATGAGACGAGAGCCACTTTGCAGCAGATGGAAGGAGCCAATTGGCCTAGTTGAAATGAGTAAAAGAGTCAAAATATAAAATTATTTTATTTATAAACAAATATTTATACTTTTAATAAAAATTGGCTCCTTTTTAAATAAAGAAGCCAATTTAAAAATCCATTGCAAAAATTCACGATGGGTAATAATGAATTAAATCTAGTCGTTTTTATGGATTAATCCATCTTGAAAAAGACTTAGCTTAACCCGGATAGATGCCGCGTTCCTGGCGTGCCATTAAAATCCGCTCACAGGCCAGAATATAAGCGGCTGTACGCAAAGAACATCCGGCCTGAACTGCTTTTTGCCATACATCCTGTACCGCATTTTTCATGCTGGCATCCATACGCTGGTTAATCTCTTCCTCGGTCCAGAAATAACTGGCCAAATCCTGAACCCATTCAAAATAGCTGACCGTTACGCCACCTGCATTACAGATCACGTCTGGCACCACGGTAATATGACGCTCACTCAGAATTTCATCCGCTTCAGTCAATGTTGGACCATTGGCACCTTCCAGAATCATTTTGGTCTGAATATTTTGCGCGACTTGAGTATTAATCACACCTTCCAGCGCTGCCGGAATAAAGACTTCAGCCGGAATAGTCCAGAAAGCTGATGCAGAAATTTCATCGCTGGCAGAAAATCCCTGAATTTTATGGTGGGTATTTGAGTATTCAAGCAGTTTTTTAATATCAATCCCCTGTTCCTGATACAGGGTGGCAGAATGGTCCTGAACACAGATCACTTTGCTGCCATTTTCCTGGAAAAGCAGCGCAGCTTCACTACCGACATTACCAAAGCCCTGTACACAGACCCGGGCATTTTTTAAATCTAGACCAATTTGCTGAGCAACTTCACGACCGCTAATAAACACACCACGGCCTGTAGCCTTACTGCGGCCCAAAGATCCCCCTAAATGAACCGGCTTTCCGGTCACTACACCAGTAATCGTAGAACCTGCATTCATGGAAAAGGTGTCCATCATCCAGGCCATGATTTGCGGATTGGTTCCTACATCCGGTGCCGGAATATCTTTTTGCGGCCCAATAATTAAATTGATTTCTGCCGTATAGCGTCGGGTCAAGCGTTCCAGTTCGCGCTTGGAAAGCTGGCTCGGATCGACTCGTACACCGCCTTTGGCACCACCAAAAGGTAAGTTTAGAGCAGCACATTTGATCGTCATCCAGGCTGACAAAGCCATCACCTCATCTAAATTGACATCTGGATGAAAACGCACGCCGCCTTTGCCCGGACCGCGGGTTAAATTGTGCTGAACACGATAGCCTTCAAAATGCTGAACCGTACCATCATCCATAATGACCGGAACATCGACAATCAAACTGCGCTTTGGGCGTCGCAGCATATCCAGTCTTTCACTCAGTTCACCCAGATAAGGCGCTACTTTATCCAGTTGCTTAAGATAATTGTTCCAGGCCGTTGTACCCTGATCGGTGTAGGTCAATCCTTTCATCATCATGTTCATTCTATGATCCTTTTGTTATATGCAGTCGCATGTCCTGGCGGCTGCAACACATCTCTATTCGCCTGTTATGGCAATCATTGCTTGATTCAGGTCTCAGTTCAGCAAGCTCCTAACAAAATCAGTGTCTGGATTTTTCGCTTTAGTTTTAATCGGTATCTGTGTATATTGCCTGCCCGCCTGTATGCTCGCATTCAAGCCGCAGGTACATGATCAAAACGCATACAAGACACTTTACAATGACTGCCTGATCAGACTATTTTGCACCTAGCAATACCGCTCTCACGAGAGCCATTTCAAATTTGTAGGAGAGAGCCAATTGCGTAGCTTGCTTGGAGATTATTTACTGCAGCGATTGCAGCAAGATGTCACAGGAACATTACAGATGCGACTGTTCCGCTGCTTGCGTAACGCGATTATTGATAGCGTATTGGCTCCCAAAACCCGCTTGCCTGCATCGCGTGATCTGGCCAAAGAAATTCAGGTATCACGTAATACGGTTTTAAATGCCTATGAACAGTTACAGGCACAAGGTTATGTTGATGCGCGTACCGGCCAAGGTACCTGGGTGGTAGAGAAATTACCCGAATCCTTTTTGGTGAAGGTAGAACAAAGCTCTCCTGCGGTTGCGGAAAAAAAAGCGCAGCAAAATTATAATCTGTCGCAACGCGGTTCTTACTTACTCGGCTATTCAGCAGCTTCGCCTTATCAATGGGGAGCCTTTGTACCGGGCGCACCCGATGTGACCGAATTTCCGCATCATATTTTCAGCAAAATCCAGACGCGTTTGAGCCGTGAACCTCAAGTTAATAACCTGATTTACAGCAATGCCGGTGGCTCTCTGGAACTGCGTCAGGAGCTGGCAGAATATCTGAAAATTGCCCGTTCAGTGCAGTGCGATGCTGATCAGATCATTATTACCGAAGGCACCCATCAGGCGATTGACCTGGTCTCGCGTACTTTAAGCGACATAGGCGATGAGGTCTGGATCGAAGATCCGGCCTATTGGGGCGCGCGTAATATTTTACGAATTAATGGCGTCAATCTACGTTCCTTACCGGTGGATCAGGAAGGGATTATTCCCGATCTGCATCCCAAGAAACCACCTAAACTGATTTTTGTGACGCCGTCGCATCAGTATCCTTTGGGCTCACATTTAAGTTTGGAACGGCGCAAACAGTTAATTGCACTCGCACGCCAACACAATAGCTGGATTGTTGAAGATGATTATGACAGTGAGTTCAGGTTCTCGGGCCAGCCCTATCCTTCTTTACAAGGTTTGGAGCCAGATTCTCCGGTGATTTATATGGGGACGTTTAGTAAGACCATTTATCCGGCTCTGCGCATTGGCTATTTAGTGGTACCAAAACAGCTGTTTTCTTCATTGCGAATTGTGGCCTCGGAACTTTATCGTGGTGGTCACTTAATCGATCAGCAAACACTGGCTGAATTTATCCGTGAAGGACATTATGAGGCGCATATCCGACGGATGCGTTTATTGTATGGCAAACGCCACGCTTTTTTAATTGACCTGATTCGCCGACATTTAGGTGAAGATTTTCTGCATGAATACAATACCGCCGCCGGTTTGCATCTGATTTTAAAATTGCCGAGCAGCAGTGATGATGTCTTGATTACATCCAAAGCGCTTGAACTGGGAATCAAGGTCAGAGCCTTATCGCAATACTATACCAAACATTATTCCACCCGGCAGAAAGGATTATTACTGGGCTTTGCCTGTGTGAGTGAACAGGAAATTCTGGTGGCTTTCGGGATATTGTTAAAGTGCTTGCGCGAGCATGGGATCCGCACTTTAACTTAGTAAAAACTCAGGGATCAATACAATTATATTTTTAAAATCAAAAAGCTTTTAATTTATTTTTAAAGGGAACGTAAACCTGCTTTTAGCCTGATATTTTAGGTAGGCTTTATTTTTCTGTAAATATTGCCTGCTTATATTTTTTATCTCTTAAGCCAATTGGCTCCTTTGAATTGCTCAAAAATGGCTCTCGTCACTTTACAACAAAAAAGAGAAATTAACCGCATACATGAACAGCATGTAACCGTACTTTAATCAAAGTGTGATCCTGTCTATAGGGCTACAAGGATTCATTTTATTAAGATTAACTTAATATTGGTCAAGCACTGATGAATTCGGTTACAGTTTCAAAGGATAAGATAGCGTAAGCCAAATAAGGAATTTTATTGCCGCTACGCTATTGATATTAAGGGAAATTATATGGCAGAACATCAACATTTCTCCAATTCCGAATCATCAAACGGCTTAAAAAACGGACTTAAATCACGCCATCTCACCATGATTTCAATTGCCGGTGTCATTGGTGGAGCACTCTTTGTCGGCTCCGGTAATGTCATCTATTCTACAGGACCGGCTGCACTCATTGCCTATACTCTAGGTGGACTATTAGTTTTACTCATCATGCGTATGCTGGGAGAAATGGCAGTACTGAATCCCGACAGCGGTTCATTTTCAACCTATGCGGACCGAGGAATCGGGCGCTGGGCCGGATTTTCCATCGGCTGGTTATACTGGTCTTTCTGGACGCTGCTCATGGGCTGGGAAGCCTTTGTCGCCGGGAAAATCCTAAATAGCTGGTTTCCATTTATCCCGATCTGGGGCTATATGCTTCTGGTCACTGTAGCACTGGTCTGGATTAACCTCCGTGACGTAAAAAACTTTGGTGAATTCGAGTTCTGGTTTGCCCTGATCAAAGTTATTGCCATTGTACTGTTTCTGGTGTTTGGTAGTTTGGCCGTGATGCACCTGTGGCCTTGGGGCGATGCCTCTATGCTCGGTGGTACAACTCATCTAACCGCTCAAGGCTTTATGCCTAATGGGTTTTCATCGGTGATCACGGCCTTATTGGGTGTAATGTTTGCTTATATGGGAGCAGAGATTGTCACCGTAGCAGCAGCTGAAACCAAAGATCCAGCCAAGGAAATTCGTAAGGCCGCTAATTCAATTGTATGGCGTATCATTTTATTCTATGTCGGTTCAATGTTGATTACGGTTTGCCTGATTCCACACAATAATCCTTTATTGAAAGATCCGACCTGGGGTACGTATAGCGTAGCGCTTACTGCACTCGGTATTCCAGAAGCACGCCATATTGTTAATTTTGTCGTGCTCACCTCGGTATGTAGCTGCTTTAACTCCGCACTTTATACCTGTTCACGCATGGTCTATTCCCTCTCGAAACGTGGAGATGCACCAAAGAGTTTCGGTTTAACCAACCGCAATAACAGCCCATGGGTAGGTGTCATCTTTTCAAGCCTGTTTTCTTTCGTGGCGATTTATCTGACTGCCACCGAAAGTATGAATATTTATGATGTCTTGATGTTAGCGACTGGTACCGTATCTTTATATGTCTATCTTGCTATTGCCATTTCTCAGCTTAAGTTACGTAAAAAACTGGAAGCTGAAGGACAAAATATTCCATTCAAGATGTGGTTATTCCCATGGCTCACTTATCTGGTCATTATCTTTATTGTCGGCGCTTTAATTACCATGATTATTGAAGGAACCTATTTTAAAGAAGTGGTTTATACCAGTGTGCTTGCATTATTTATTGTGGGCTTAGGCATCTGTGCACAAAAGTTTAACTGGGGTAAAGCCTCAGCCAAAAAGGAAAAGGCAGCACAGGCCAGAATTAATTTAAGTGATAATCTTTAATTTATTTCTATAGAAATTTTTTAAATACATCAGAATGAATAAATAAATGGAGAGTTAGCAAGCTCTCCATTTTTCTTATATATTTCCAGAAAGAGATGCTTATGTATGTCTAGATTTTAAATCTCCGTTGATACCTCACCTTTCCTAAAATGAATAATTGATAAATCTCGAATACATTCTGTTATGAAATGTTGAGTCCAGCCTCATTTTGCCTAAAAGCTTCTAATATATTTTTTCTTATATGGCCACAATCATTGGAATTGGAAAAGATATGAATCATTATCCTGAAACCCCAGCTTCAACTGAAACACAAGACCATCAACCGGGTGTGCAAACCAAAATGGACCCTGCACCGGAAATTATTAAACCGCATTATAAAGGCAGTGAAAAATTAAAAGGCAAAGTTGCCTTGATTACTGGTGGTGATAGCGGAATTGGCCGTTCTGTATCGGTCTTATTTGCTCGCGAAGGTGCCGATATTGCCATTTGCTATTTGGATGAAGATCAGGATGCACGGGACACCAAAAAAATGGTGGAAGATGAAGGCCGCCGTTGTCTGCTGATTCAATGTGATTTACAGGATCAAGATGAAATCAAGAAAATGGTGGAACAGACCCTTCAGGAATTTAAAACGATTAATATTCTGGTTAATAATGCCGGGGTTCAATACCCGCAAGAAAGTATTACCGATATCTCGCACGAGCAATTACTTAAAACATTTAATGTAAATATTCTGTCGATGTTCCACCTAACTCAGGCGGTGATTCCGCATATGCAAGAAGGTGACAGTATTATCAATACCACCAGTATCACCAGTTATCATGGACATGACCAGTTGATTGACTATGCAAGTACCAAAGGTGCCATCACCACATTTACCCGAAGCCTTTCCACCAATTTATTGAAAAATAAAACCGGCATTCGTGTCAATGGAGTCGCGCCAGGTCCAATCTGGACACCATTAATTCCGAGCAGTTTTGATGAAGAACAGCTCAAAGATTTTGGTAAAAGTACCCCAATGGGCCGCATGGGCCAGCCAAGTGAAGTAGCACCGGCGTATTTATTTCTGGCCAGTGAAGAAGCCAGCTATATTTCAGGTCAGGTGATTCATGTGAATGGCGGCAGTATTATTAACGGCTAATCAAGCAAAGAAGATGATGGTTCTAGATGACCGTTATCTTCATCTCCTTGATTTCAGGCCCATATATTTTTAAGAAATATTTTTAAAAATCAATGTATAAAACATTTTCTAGATTCTATTTTTCTTTTATAAAATAAGTCAAACAAATACTTACCCTTGTAAAAATAAGCTCTTGTTATAGTAATTTCAGCCAAACCTGATGAGGATATTAAGATGCCTAGAGGTGACAAATCAGCTTATACCGATAAGCAGAAACGGCAGGCCAAACATATTGAAGAAAGCGAAAAAGCGCGTGGGCATTCTGAAGAAGAAGCCGAACGTATCGCTTGGTCGACGGTCAATAAACAAGACGGTGGCGGCAAGAAAAAGAAAACGTCCCCCTAAATAGAATTCATGTCGATGAAAGTATGGGACAGATACAAAGACCCTCTATAATTAAATTATAGAGGGTCTTTTACCATCAGCTTTAAGTAATATTTTCGATACGCTGCTGAGTCCATGCTGGCCAGAGCTTTTCCAGTGTTTGTTCAAATTTTGCATTTTCGGTTCGCCATTGTGGATTTTTGTCCTTATCAATAATCAGCGCACGAACCCCTTCAATAAAATCGCCCTGCTCTAACCAGACATCCTGCAAGTCCCGTTCTAGCTGCATACATTTTTCTAGCGACAAATTCTGTCCGGCTTGCTGTAACTTCAGGCTGGTCTGTTTTGCCATCACCGGACGCTGCTGCAAGATCGTCAACATTTTCTTCGCCCAGTCCTGATCTGTGAGATCGATGGCATGTGCCAGACTCTGTTCAATCTCATCCAGGTTTGAATAGCCAAAATGCTGATTAATCAGATCTGCACGTTTTTGCAGCTCACTTTCCACCGGATGCGTAATATAACCACTGATGATTTTCTGGATTTCAATCGGATTTAATACAGGCGCTGCAGTCAATGCTGCTTCTAGTTCAGTAAAACGTTCACTCGGCACATGATAATCGACCAGATCCAGATACAGCGCATCACTGCTACTGATCTGCTCCCCGGTCAATGCCATATAGACACCAACTTCATCCAGTCGGGACAGAAAATGGGTCGCTCCAACATCCGGGAAAAATCCAATCGCAGTTTCTGGCATGGCAAAACGTGATTTTTCACTGGCGACTTTGATATGACAGGCTTGAGCGAGGCCAAAGCCTCCGCCCAGTACATAGCCATCCATCATCACGATCACGGCCTTTGGAAAATTACGCAAGGTGCTCAGCATCTTATATTCAGTGGCAAAAAAATCCTGATAGTGGGTATTGCCGGCCTGATAGCTGTCATACAGATAGCGGATATCTCCTCCAGCACAAAACGCCTTGGGACTGTTGGAATTGATCAGGATGGCTTGTACTTCTGGATCATGGCACCATTGATCGAGTTGCGCCTGAATACCCTGAATCATCGGGAGGGTTAAGGCATTTAAATGGCTGGTGCGGTCCAGGCTGATAATGCCCAGACCCCCTGCGACCCGAATCGCTAAATTATTTTCATCACTCATTTTATTTTCCTATTTTTGTTTTATTGATGGGTAAATTTGGCTGGGCGTTTTTCTACAAAGGCCTGCATGCCTTCTTTTTGATCGGAACCGGCAAAAATCGAATGGAAAACCCGGCGTTCAAAGCGCAGGCCTTCAGCCAGGCTCACTTCAAAGGCCCGATTAATTGATTCTTTAATCATCATCACGGCAGTAAGCGACTTTTCAGCAATTTTCTCGGCAGCTTGCAGGGTTTGTTCCAGCAATTCTTCCTTGGCAAAAACCCGAGCGACCAAACCACTTTGTTCCGCTTCCTGCGCCCCCATCTGCCGTGCAGTCAGGCACATTTCCATGGCTTTGGCCTTACCAATCGCCAAGGTTAAACGCTGGGTCCCGCCAATGCCGGGCAACACGCCTAAGGTAACTTCAGGCAAACCAAATTTTGCATTATCAGCGCAGTAAATAAAGTCGCACATCAATGCCAGCTCGCAACCACCACCCAAGGCATAGCCGCTCACTGCGGCAATTAAAGGTTTACGACGCTGCGCAATTCGATCGGCCAGACTAAAAAAATCGTCCAGATAAATTTGCGGAAAATTCAGATCTGCCATTTCTTTAATATCGGCACCAGCGGCAAAGGCTTTTTCCGAACCGGCAATCATAATACAGCCAATTGCCGGATCTTTTTCCAGCTGATCCAGTGCCTGATTCACTTCAACAATCAGCTGGTTATTCAGTGCATTTAAAGCTTGCGGACGATTTAAAGTAATCAGCCCGACACCATTACGTTGTTCTAATAAAATTGTTTGCCACTGCATGAAATAAGTCCTTTTAAAATTAGAGGCTGCGTGCAATCACCAGGCGCTGAATATCGCTGGTGCCTTCATAAATCTGACAAATCCGCGCATCACGATAAATGCGTTCGATTGGAAAATCTTTCAGATAACCGTAGCCGCCAAAAATCTGTAGCGCTTTGGAACAGACACGTTCTGCCATTTCTGAAGCAAATAACTTGGCCATGGAGGCTTCAGTTAAACAAGCTTCACCGGCTTCTTTTTTGCGTGCTGCAAAATGCACCAGTTGCCGTGCCGCTTCAATTTCAGTCGCCATACTGGCCAGCCTGAAGGAAATTGCCTGCTGTTCAAAAATCGGTTTGCCAAAGGCCACGCGGTCATGCGCATAGGCCGTTGCTTCTTCTAAAGCGGCACGTGCCAGGCCTACCGCCTGTGCCGCAATGCCGATCCGACCACCTTCCAGATTGGCCAAGGCAATTTTTAAACCTTCACCTTCGGCACCGAGTCTTAAACTTTCATGAATGCGGACATCGGTTAAGGCAATCTGACAGGTATCCGAAGCATGCAGACCAAGTTTTTCTTCGACCCGAATGACTTCATAGCCAGGTGTGTCTCGCGGCACTAAGAATGCACTCATACCTTTTTTCCCCGCAGCTGGATCAGTCACGGCAAAGACAATAATCATCCCGGCATTGTGGCCAGAAGTAATGAACTGTTTCGCGCCATTCAGAATGTAATGATCGCCGTCCTTGACCGCACGGGTTTTAATGGCAGCAGCATCCGAGCCAGTGTGCGGTTCAGTCAGGGCAAAGGCACCAATCATTTCACCTTGGGCCAAAGGCTTTAAAAATTGCTGCTTTTGCTGCTCTGTCCCGAATTTGAGAATTGGCACACAACCCACCGAGTTATGTACGCTCATAATCGCAGATGTTGCACCATCGGCCGCAGCGACTTCTTCTAAGGCCAGAACATAAGCCAGCGTGCCTGTGCCCGAGCCGCCCCATTCTTCCGGAATCAGCATGCCGAGAAAACCTAACTCGCCCATTTGGGCCAAGGCCTGTTTAGGAAAGATGCCTTTTTGATCCCACTCGCCGGCAAAGGGTTTAATCTGTTCTTGGGCGAAGCTTTTAGCCATATCCTGAATCAGGTGTTGCTCTTCCGTTAATTGCATGGATTCTTCCTTCAATCTCTTTATTTAATCTTCTTATTCAATCTGTTGGCTTTAGCTGTTATGCGGTCTTGGCTTGCTGCTTGTTGATTTCCTGATTGCGCAGTAAAAAGCGTTGAATTTTACCGCTTGGGGTTTTCGGCAATTCAGTCACAAATTCAATCAGGCGTGGATAGGCATGCGCAGATAACCGCTTTTTCACAAATTGACCCAGCTCTTCTTCCAGATGGGCCGAAGCTGCAAAATTATTCGCCAGAATTACAAAGGCTTTAATCACTTCAGTACGCTCGGGATCAGGCACACCAATGACTGCTGCTTCAATCACGGCATCATGTTCCAGCAAGGCACTTTCCACATCAAATGGGCCGACCCGATAACCTGACGTTGTAATGACATCATCACTACGCCCAACAAAGCTCATACTGCCATCGGCATGAATTTCTGCGGTATCCCCAGTTAAGTAATACTGTCCGACAAATGGAGATTTACGGCTTTCTTCATAGCCAGAGAACCACATCATTGGGGACTGGCTGATATCCACTGCCAAGATGCCCGGGACGTCAGCTGCTAATTCATGCCCCTGTTCATCGACAACGGCAATCCGGTAACCCGGGCTGGCAAAGCCTGCCGAACCTGAACGGACCGGATGTTCCAAGGCATGATGATTACACACCACCATCCCGACTTCGGTCTGGCCATAATGGTCATAAATCGGCACATCCAGTACCTCTTTAAACCAGCGGATCACTTCCGGATTTAACGGTTCTCCCGCACTGCTGACAACACGTAACTTACCGCGTAGTTTTGCCATTTGAGCAGGATCGGCCGCCATCATCATGCGGTAAGCGGTTGGTGCACCGGCCAGATTGGTAATGCCATATTCCTTAACAATTTCGCAGACACTTTCGGCATTAAAACCGCCTTCATAAAACAAGGTCGAGTGTCCAAGCATTAAGGGACCAGTAATCGCGTAATACAATCCGTAGGCCCAGCCGGGATCGGCAATATTCCAGAATGCATCTTCAGGAGTCAGACCAATGGCATTTTGCATATAGCTTGCAAAAGCAATCAGCGCTTTCAACGGGACTTTAAGTGGTTTCGCCGGTCCAGTGGTGCCCGAGGTAAACATCAATAAAAATGGATCATCAACATTCAGGATCTCCAGCTCACAAGCTTCAGCCTGACGGTTTAATACCGTCCAGAAGCTAAGATCGTACGGATAACGTTCCGCTTCGCTTTCGGCATGTACGGTGACGATCGTGGGACAATCGGCAAGATCGGATAATTTCTCTCGATTCGCCAGGTCTGTGATCACCAGCTTGCTTTGCGCCAGCTGAATGCGATGTTCAATAGCTTTGGGCCCAAAGGCCGTAAATAAGGGTTGATAGACAGCACCAATCCGCCAGGTCGCTAAAATGGTAATGATCAGCTCTGGGGTACGTGGTAATAGTCCGGAAACACGATCACCTTTACCAATGCCTTGAGACTTTAGAAAGTTGGCAAACTGGCTGGAATATTTTTTGAGCTCGGCAAAGCTATATTGTTCTTTACGGCCATCTTTACCATGCCAGTACAAGGCAATGGCATCGGAATTGGCATGACGGTCACAGCATTCATAACAGGCATTTACTGCCTGCATTGAACCGGAGAGATACTGGCTTGCAACCGTGTTTAAATCAAAGTCTTGAACCGTTGTTTGATAATCTAACATGTTAAACCTCAGCCTGAATTTATCGTTATTACTGACAAGGTGTAATTATTGAAGCGAATCCTTGCTCCATCTAATCTTTTAAGTTTTAAGCAGGTGGCGTGGTGTATTGATGCATGATGCTGGAGAAGTCCAGATGGGCATCACCTTCCTGACACAGTTGTTGATAGAGTTTCTGTACCATGCTGCCGAGTACCACCGGCTGATCCACCTGTTGCGCGGCATCGACAGCCAGCCCCAAATCTTTGAGCATCAGTTGTGCGGCAAAACCGTCGGTATAACCCCGCGATGACGGCGCATTGACACAAATATCGGGCCACGGATTATAAATTTCAGAACTCCAGCAACGTCCGGTGGAACTGTTAATCACGCCAGCCAAGGCCTGTGGATCAATGCCCAGTTTGGCACCGAGTGCCATCCCTTCTGCAACCGCAGTCATGGAAATCCCCAGAATCAGGTTATTACAGATTTTTGCCACCTGTCCTGTTCCCACCGCACCACAATGCACCAGATTTTTACCCATACAGCCGAGAACAGGTTTAACGGCCTCAAAGGTGGCATCATCTGCGCCGACCATAAAGGTTAAAGTGCCATCTTTGGCACCTAAAGTACCGCCGGATACCGGTGCATCACAGACGCGAATCTGCTTGGCCTGAGCTGCTGCAGCAACCTCCTGAATGGTTTGCGGGTCAATGGTACTGCTGTCGATACATAAGCTGCCCGCTTGAAGCACCTCCAGAATACCGTGTTCACCCAAATAGACTTCACGCACATGCTTGGCTGCAGGCAACATGCTGACCACGATCTCCGCCTGCTTCGCGGCAGCTTGTGGACTGTCGCAGACCACACCGCCAGCTTCTGCAAAATGCTGTAAAGCCACTGCACTTAAGTCATAACCAAAAACCTGATGACCGGACTTGAGCAAGTTTTGCGCCATGGAGCCGCCCATGTTGCCTAAACCGATAAATGCAATCTTCATGCTGATGCTCCTTAACGCAGACTGATTGTGGTATTGACACCAGTGGTTTCCTGGTCATCTTCAAACCAGCGGCTGGTAATGGTTTTGGTCTGGGTATAGAACTGCACCGCCTGTTTGCCATAAGGACCGAGATCACCCAGTTTTGAACCGCGTGAACCGGTAAAACTGAAGAAAGGCACAGGTACGGGAATTGGAATGTTAATGCCCACCTGACCGATATCAATCTGGTTCTGGAAGGTACGTGCCGTATTGCCATTTTGGGTAAACAGTCCAACGCCATTACCAAACGGATTGGCATTAATCAGTGCAATCGCCTGTTCCAAAGTATCGACATGCATGATCGCCAGTACCGGACCAAATACTTCTTCTTTATAAATGCGCATATCGGTCGTGACCTGATTAAAAATCGTTGGTCCGACAAAATTACCCTGTTCATAGCCTGGAACCTGCACATCACGGCCATCGAGTAGCAGTTCGGCACCCTGTTCAACACCACTGTTAATTAAATCGATGACACGCGATTTGGCACGGGTTGAAATCACTGGTCCAACATCGGTATTCGGTTCATGCCCGGCATTTACCTTTAAGGTTTTGGTTTTATTGACCAGTTCATCGACCCAGTGCTTGGTCTCACCGACCATTACCGCCACGGAAAGTGCCATACAACGTTGACCTGCTGCGCCAAAAGCTGCACCGACCAAGGCATTTAAGGTCTGTTCTTTATTCGCATCTGGCATCACCACCACATGGTTTTTGGCGCCCATCATCGACTGCACACGCTTGCCGTGTTGGCCTGCAAGGTTATAGACATGCGTGCCGACTGCAGTCGAACCGACAAAAGAAATCGCCTTGATATCGCGATGGGTACACAGTAGATCGACCACTTCTTTGCCGCCATGTACCACATTCAGTACGCCTGCCGGCACACCTGCCTGAATCGCTAACTCAACCAGCATCATGGTCGATAGTGGATCCTGTTCAGAAGGCTTTAAGACAAAAGTATTGCCGCAGACAATCGCCATCGGGAACATCCACAGTGGAATCATCGCCGGAAAGTTAAACGGGGTAATTCCTGCACAGACACCCAAGGGTTGCTGCAAAGTATAGGTATCGACACCGCGTGCCACACCTTCAATATACTCGCCCATTTGTAGGGAACCGATCGAACAGGCATGCTCCACCACTTCTAAACCACGCTGGATATCACCTTCGGCATCGGCCAGGGTTTTGCCCTGTTCCGCCGTTAAGACTCGGGCGATACTTTTTAGGTTTGTACGAATCAGATCCTGCAGTTTCAGCATGATTCGCATACGTGCCTGGATCGGGGTCTGGCGCCAGCTGGCAAATGCATTTTGTGCAGCAGCAATGGCGGCATTAACTTCTTCTGCGGTAGCAAAAGGCACTTGGCCCAAGATTTCCTGAGTGGCAGGATTAACAATATCTTGCCAATGGCTGGTTCTTGATTCGACAAATTCACCATTAATGAGGAGTTTTGCGGTGGTGAATCCGGTACTTTGCTGTGGATGAGAAATGGCGTTCATGGTCGCTCCGTGCTGGTTTGTTATTGTCGTTGTATCTGCCTTTACTGGCTTTTATTTAACGTATAATTTTTACGCTGTTTCAGCAGACTAACAAAGAACACTTTGACCACCAATAGAAATTGGTGCACGATGGTTGTGCAAATATGCACAGGAATTTAACAGGATGTTAAATAAAAAATGAAAGTAGATTGGGATCATTTACGCTTTTTTTTAGTTTTGGCGCGTGCTAAAACACTCACCAACGCAGCACGCTTAATCGGGGTTGAACATAGCACCGTAGCGCGGCGGATTCAGGCCCTGGAAAGTACTTTAGGTACGCAACTGTTTAAGCGCGAAGCCACTGGTTATGAACTAACCTCGGAAGGTCTGGCACTGGTGCCGCGTGTGGAACAGATGGAACAGTCCTTTATCCAGATTGACAAGCGCCATGATCCCTTGCAAGGTCGGGTCCGGATTGGTGCGCCAGAAGGTTTTGGCACGGCATTTTTAGCTCGTCTTTTGGCAGAATTTTCCCAGCATTATCCTTTGCTGACCATTGACCTGATTCCGGTACCGAAAGCGATCAAACTTTCACATCGAGAAGCCGATATTGTGATCGCGATTGACCGGCCCAAATCTGGTCCGTATATCATTACTCGTTTGTCTAATTACTGTTTAAAGCTATATGGCAGCCAGCATTATTTACAGCAAAATCCGGAAATTAAAAAACTGGAAGACCTCCAGCAGCACCGTTTTGTCGACTATATTGATGATCTGGTCTATAGCACTGCACTGTATTCGCTGGAGCGTCTTCCCTTGCAAGTCAGTGCCTGTTTTCGCAGTAACAGTATTCTGGCGCAGGAGATTGCGGTTCGTGCAGGGGCCGGGCTGGCTATTTTACCGAAATTCCTGGTCAATGATAAAAGCGAACTCAAAGAGGTTTTGGGCGATCAGGTCAGTTTTACCCATACTTTCTGGATGCTGACGCTAGTCGATCTGCAACATGAACCAAAAATAAAACTGGTCTGGGATTTCCTGCGCAAGCAGGCTGATCTTCAGCAAGATCTGTTAATGGGCAGATGAATATTAAATACAACTGTGCTGTATATAGAGTCCCTCTTTAAGTTAAATCAACTGAATTAACAACGTATCGATACAGCAAATGAACGTATCACAACACTGCTGACCTCTGTGACTTGTTAAATTAACAGTCGATTATTCACGATGTTTAAACCAGAGACAGGAAAATAATATGAAAATCTTGATGGTACTGACTTCACATGACCAGCTGGGTGATACTGGCAAAAAAACCGGCTTCTGGCTGGAAGAACTGGCTGCACCCTATTACACCTTTGTTGATGCAGGCGCAGAGGTAGTTTTGGCATCTCCTGCAGGTGGTCAGCCACCGCTAGATCCGAAAAGTAATGAGCCGGATGCGCAAACCGAAACCACCAAACGCTTTGAAGCAGATGAAGTGGCCATGCAGGCTCTTGCCAATACACATAAACTGAGTGAAGTTCTCAATCAGGATTTTGATGCCGTGTTCTATCCAGGTGGTCATGGACCACTATGGGATCTGGCCAAAGATCAGAATTCCATTTCTTTAATTGAGCAAACCTTGCAGGCAGATAAACCTGTTGCGCTGGTCTGTCATGCTCCGGGTGTCCTGCGTGATGTGAAAGATGCCGAAGGTCATTCGATTGTAGAAGGCAAGACAGTCACCGGTTTTACTAATACCGAAGAAAACGGCGTAGGCCTAACCGATATTGTGCCATTTTTAGTGGAAGACATGCTGAAAGAAAAAGGCGGGAAATATTCCAAAGCTGAGGATTGGCAGGTGCATGTACAGCAAGATGGTTTACTGATTACCGGGCAAAATCCGGCCTCTTCTGCTGCAACCGCAGAAGCTTTATTAAAATTATTAAAATAGAAGTTAATCTAAAATTCGTATTAATCTTTTAGATCACTTCTTTTTAAATAAGAAAACCCTGAATGATGCAAGATTATTCAGGGTTTAATTTATCTATTTATTCCCAGATTTAGTTCGCTTCAGCCGCTGTGGAGGCAATATGCTGAGCCAGTAACTCTCTGAGTTTAAATTTCTGGATTTTCCCTGATGGGGTCATCGGAATTTCATCCCAGATCTCCAAACGTTCCGGAAGATATTGCATGGCCAGATTATGAGTTTTCAGGAACTCTACCAGCTCATTAAAACTCAACGGCTTTGTCTGATCTTTCAGCTTGATGATTGCACAGGCACGCTCGCCCATTCGGTCATCTGCATAAGCCACTAAAGCCACTGTTGCAATATTCGGATGCTTATAAAGTAGTGATTCAATTTCCGCAACTGGAATATTTTCTCCGCCACGGATAATGACATCCTTTTTACGTCCACAAATCCGGATATAGCCCTGCTCGTCCTGATAGGCAATATCGCCAGTATCAAACCAGCCTTCAGTATCTGTATCATTTAAATGTGGACGTTTTAAATAACCACCAAAATTTGAACAGGTGCGGATCATCAAACGCCCGGATTCATTCATGGCTTTGGTCTGACCTTTTTTATCCACGATCTTGATTTCAACACCTGGCAAAGCGATGCCATCAGTATTGAAGAGCGCTCATCTTCATCTTCAGGTCGGGTCAGTGTCACCGCACCACATTCGGTCATACCCCAAGCGGATATGACTTTAACACCCAGAATTTCCCGGGCTTTTTGTACCAATGGTCCCGGAATTGGCGCACCAGCACACAGGAAGATTTTCAGTGAATCAACCTTGTCATGCTGTTCCGCCACGGTATTGGACAAATCATTCAAAAATGGGGTCGAGGCCATGGTGAAATTCACCTGATGCTGATGAATTAGATCCACTGCTTTGGCTACATCCCAGCTTGGAAACATGGGACAACTTGCAAGCTGATTTCTTTGATTTTTATGGCCAGGCCTTAAATAAGCTGGCCTTTGATGATGTGGTTACCCTGATTCATCTGCTCAATAAAGTAAATGATGGTTTAAAAAATATTCATCTGCGTAAAGAAACGGATCAGGAATAAACAAATAGAAATACAGCTTTAATTGACAACTATAAAAAAAGAGCCTGAATTCAGGCTCTTTTTTTTGAA
The DNA here is from genome assembly GCF_044547685.1 of Acinetobacter sp. NPDC052428. GTDB lineage: Bacteria > Pseudomonadota > Gammaproteobacteria > Pseudomonadales > Moraxellaceae > Acinetobacter > Acinetobacter lwoffii_G. The sequence goes on along the minus strand of NZ_JBIUAT010000019.1, from coordinate 3,003 downwards.
GTTGAAATTATGCCTTTTGTGGATCGTATTGGCGGTCTTTGATGAAAATCCCGGACACTGCCCCACATAAGAAATAAGCACCGCCCATAATCAGGAAGCCTAGACCAATTGAACCACCGCTTGCTGCCGCACCAATAATCGCGGGTGCAAACATGGCACCGATACGACCTGCGTTATAAGCACCGCCTACCGCAGTTCCACGAATCGAAGTGGCAAAGCTTTCTGTCATATAAGTGGCATTAATCGCATATGGAATACCGTACAGAAATCCAAAGAAAATAAGTAGATAGGCAATGTTATCCGGCGTATTGAATAGCACAATCACTGGCAGGAAAATCGCCGTTCCAATTGCACCAAAAGAAAAGACAGCACGTCTGCCCAAACGGTCTGCAGCAAAGCCCGCCAGAATTTTTCCGAAAATCATCGCCACATAAGTACCAATCATATAGCCTGCCATGGATTTAAAATTCATGTGCAATTCAGATTCCAGATATGCCGGCATCCAGTTGTTTACGCCATAGTAGCCAAATTGCAGAAAACCGGCCGTAAAGATCCACAAAATAAACATTCTGCGATTCGCAGGATCCACGAAAATCTCTTTGACTGTGCTTTTTTTGGCGGGTTGCTGTGCTGTGATTTCAGCTGGGGCATATAGACGCTGCAAACGTGCACGCTGCCAGGATTCTGGCTCAGGAACCAGTTTCTGGATAAAAATCGCCATAACCGAGGGAGTAATGGCAATAAAAAACAGGGTTCGCCAGCCATATTCTGGAATGATCCAGCCTGCCAGTACAGTGGCCACAATATAACCGACGGTCCATCCTGCCTGTAAGGTACCTAAAACCGTGGTGCGATATTCAGTTGGAACATATTCAGCCATGAGCGTATTGGCTGCAATATATAAAGAGCCTATGCCAAAGGCAGAAAGGAAGCGTAAAACAGCGAACTGTTCAAAGTTTTGTGCAAAGCCTAAGGCTGCGGTCAATATAGAAAATACCAGAATCGAAATGACCACGGTACGTACACGACCTAGACGGTCACAGGCCCAGCCACCTATAAAGCCACCAATCGCCATACCTGCTAAGGTAAAACTGCCTAGTGTACCGGCCTGCAGATTACTGAGACCAAACTCTGCTTTCAGACTATTTAAACTGAAAGACAGCAGCAACATGTCCGCGCCATCTACCAGTAAAGCCAGAAAGGCGAAAATAAAAGCAATTTGCTGGGTTCGTTTGGTCGTAGGTTTAATCTTTTCTAATTCTCTCGCTAAATCCGTCATATTAAAATCTCTGTTTTCCTATCCTTAGGTTTTCATGATCTTTTTATATTTAAAGCTATTCCACTAATGAATATGCTTTAAAGCTAATCCGTTTTTAATTCACTTGATTGACTCCTTTTTAATCCTGTCTGGGAGATCGCTTTTTCCTTTTTATCAGTTACCTCTTGTTCTTCGTTCATGCTTATATTTGCATCAGGCTAAAGAAAATAAGATGAATATTCAATTATTTTAGATGTTTTATTTTGTTATGCGAAATTTATTATCATAAAGTTGATTGTTCTTTCATTTTCAGATAGCTTTAAAAAGAGGGATAAGAACGATATGTCATTTGAATAGGATCGAACAGGGAGCGTAATAATGGGTGCCTTAACAGGATTTCGTGTACTGGATTTAAGCCGGATTTTGGCTGGGCCCTGGTGTAGCCAGATTCTGGCTGATCTGGGTGCAGAAGTGATCAAGATTGAAAAACCGGATCATGGGGATGATACCCGTATCTGGGGACCACCCTGGCTTAAAAACAATCAGCAACAAGATACCCATGAATCGGCTTATTACCTGTCAGCCAACCGTGGCAAGCACTCGGTTGCAATCGATTTATCTACACCTGAAGGTCAACGTATTATCAAAAAACTTGCTGAACAAAGCGATGTAGTCATTGAAAACTATAAAGCCGGTTCGTTGAAACGATATGGGCTGGATTATGAAAGTCTGAGTCAGCTAAATCCGCGACTGGTATATTGTTCTATTACCGGTTTTGGCCAGAACGGTCCGCGTGCGCAAGAGCCGGGCTATGATTTTATCGTTCAGGGAATGGGCGGCATGATGAGTGTCACTGGCGAACGTGACGATCTGCCCGGTGGTGGCCCGCAAAAAGCAGGTCTGGCCTTTGCCGATTTGACCACCGGCTTATATGCCGCAATTGCCATTCAGGCGGCTTTGTTGTCCCGTGAGAAAACCAGTGAAGGTCAGTATATTGATATGGCGCTGTTAGATACCCAAGTTGCTTCCCTCTCTGTTCTGGCCATGAATTATCTCACCTCAGGCAAAGTACCCGGTCGCTTCGGAAATGCGCATGCCAATATTGTGCCCTATCAGGTGTTTAAAGCCCAGGAAGGTGAATTTATTATTGCCTGTGGTAACGATCTGCAATTTCAAGCTTTGTGTCAGGCCGTTGGTTTGACTAAGGTGGCAGAAGATCCTCGCTTCCTGAAAAATTCTGGACGTGTTACACATCGTGAAGAACTGACCACAGTTCTACAGGCTCATTTCTATACTCGACCGGCAAAAACCTGGGTGGATCTGATTCATGCGGTTAAAGTACCAGTAGGAATGATCAATGACCTGAAACAGACTTTGCAAGAAGAACAGGTATTGGCACGCGATATGGTGATTCAGATGCCGCATACCTTACGTGAAGATTACACCTCAATCGGTTCACCGATTAAACTCTCCAAGACACCGGTAGAATATAAAAAGGCCCCACCTTGTCTGGGTGAAGATACCGATGCCATTTTGAGTCAATATTTAAGTTCTGCTGAAATAGAAGAACTAAAAAGCAAAAAAATCATCCAGCAGCTATAATCCTGCAAGCAGTAAAAAAGGAATCTTTCGATTCCTTTTTTACTTTAAAGACCCCAATCTCAACTTTTTAAGTGATTGAAATAAAAAGGACATAACCCTATTTTAGTTTCCACCAAGAAATTAAAGCAAAGTTATGTCCATTG